>NZ_JAGPXS010000014.1:0-192577 GCF_018070425.1 Micromonospora sp. C81 | reverse complement strand
GCCCGGAGCCGGGCACGGCAGGCCCCGCCCCCACACCGCAACCACCGACCCGCCCCACCACCGCAACCTCAACCAGTCACAGCGAACAACCGCCGCCGCGCCCCCAGCAGCACGACGGAAGCCAACACCACCCCGACCCCCATGGTGACCAGCAGCGGGCTGGGGTCCCCCGGGAGCAGCCCGGCCAGCGACCGCGACGCGGTGCCCAGCGCGAGGTAGAGACCGGCCCAGGCGGTCGCGCCGATCGCGGCGCAACCGAGGAATCGACCGTACGACATGCGCAGCCCACCGGCGGCCAGCGGAAGCAACGCGTTGAACACGGGCAGGAACGGCGCGACGACCATCATCCGACCGCCACCGCGACGCAGGATGCCCTCCGCCGCCGTCCAGCGCGCCTCGCCGATCCAGCCGCCGATCCGGCTGTGCCGCAGTTGCTCGGCGTAGCGGCGGCCGACGAGGAAGCTCAGCGACCAGCCGGCCAGGCAGCCGACCAGGACCGCGGCGAACGTGGCCAGCCCGGTGGTCGGGCGGCCCACCCCGACGGCGGCCAGGATCGCCACGTCGCCGGGGATCAGGACACCCAGCAGGGGTACGGCGTCGAAGAGCATGACGAGCCCGAGCGCACCCATCAGCAGCAGAACGGGCAGTTCACCGATCTGTGCCAGCCATTGCGTCATGCCTCGTACGCTATGGCCGCGGCACCACTTCGGACATCCGGTTACAGCCCCCAGGCACCCCTGGTATCGGTCTCGGGGTCGCCCCTGAGCCGGCGCCCGCACTCAGGCGGGTCGCAGCACCTGCACCCGGCGTAGCGACGAGTCGACCGACGGTTCGGTGGTGGGCACCGGATAGTCGGCCAGCACGGTCAGGCGGTCCGTCGGCAGGTGACCCCGACCCGGGTCTCCGACCAGCACGTCGGCACCCGCGGCGGCGGCTCGCTGGAGGAACGGCAGCATCCGGTCGGCCATCTCGCGGTCGTAGAAGACGTCGCCGGCGACCACCAGGTCGGCTTCCGGGTCGGTGCTGTCGAGCAGGTCGTCCCCGACGGCGTCGACGGCGACCCGGTTGACGCGCGCGTTGAGCGTGACGGCGGCGACGGCGTACGGGTCGATGTCGTTGGCGGTCACCTGCGTGGCGCCGGCCAGCGCGGCGGCGATGGCGACCAGTCCCGACCCGGCGGCGAGATCGAGCACCCGGCGGCCGGCGGCCAGCTCAGGGTGGTCCAGGAGGTGACGGGCCAGTGCCTGGCCACCAGCCCAGGCGGACGCCCAGTACGGCGCGGGCAGGGCGTGGCCCGCGGCGGCTTCCATTCTGGCCCACCAGACGATCGCGTCCTCGGCCAGGTGCAACCGCACCTCGGGCACGAACGGGGTGGGGACCAACCGGAGCCGGTCCAGGCCGGTGCCGGGCGCGTCGATTTCGCGTTCCAGCTCGGTCAGCGCGTCGGCTGCGGCACCTGTCATCGGCGCAAGCATGCCCCAGCGGCGGGTGTTCGGGGCGGGTTTCACATGCCGCCGCGCAGAGTTCACCCGACTTCACACAAAGACCTACGGCACTTCGGCCAGCGGATCGGGGTTTTGCCCGTTACTGTCGAACAGGTACGGGCGATCATCGGCCAGAGGCCGAGGGTCAGCCGCTTTGAACAGGGAGAGATGCATGGCAACCGGCACGGTTAAGTGGTTCAACTCGGAAAAGGGCTTTGGCTTCATCGAGCAGGATGGCGGAGGGCCGGACGTGTTCGTCCACTACTCCGCGATCGCTTCGAGCGGCTACCGGGAGCTCAACGAGGGCCAGAAGGTCGAGTTCGAGGTGACCCAGGGGCAGAAGGGTCCGCAGGCGGACAACGTCCGCCCGATGTAGCTCCGTGCCGGTGACGGCGGCCGGTCTCCGGCCGCCGTCGCAGCGCACTCAAGACGCCGCCGGGGCGGCGGGCAGGTCCCGCCGCCTCCGGATTGGCCCGATCAACAGAATCAACGGGGTGAGCGCCAACCAGGCGGTCATCACGAATATTGCTGTCGCGACGCCGTAGCGCGCGCCGATCGCACCGGCCAGCAGGGCCGCCAGCGGGATCGTTCCGTAGTTGAGCAGATGCATGCTCACCGTCACCCTGCCCAGCAGGTGGTGCGGCGTGTAGGTCTGCCGGAAGGCGCCCTTGACGACGTTGCCGATGGCCACGCCGAGGCCGATCAGCAGACCTCCGAGGGCTGGCCAGGCCAGCCCGATGCCGGGTGCGGCGAGCGGGACGAGCAGAGCCGGCGGGCCGGTGAACGCCGCCCCGATCAGCAGCGCCCGCGCGGTGCCGCAGCGCCGGCCCAGCGTGGTGGCGAGCAACGCCCCGATGATCCCTCCGGCGCTCATCACGGCGATCAGGACGCCTACCAGGCCCGGTTCGAGACGCAACTCACGGACCAGGAAGACCACCAGGACGGCCTGGTAGCCGGTCAGCCCGATGTTGCTGGCCGCGCCGAAGACCGTCAGCACCCGCAGGTACGGGTCTCGGGCGACGAACCGCAGCCCCTCGGCGATGTCGCGGCGCAGTGACCGGGACTGGTCCACTCGGCGAACGCGCGGTTCGACGGTGCGGATCCGCAGCAGGCACACCGCGGAGACCAGGAAGCTGATCGCGTCCAGCAGCAGTGCGGTGACCGCACCGATGAGCTGGGCGATCAGACCTGCGACGCCGGGGCCGACGACATAGCTCGCGCTCTGGGCGGCGTGCAGCTTCGCGTTGCCCTCCGGCAGCTGCTCGGGTCGCAGCAGCACGGGCAGGTACACCTGGTCGGCTGTCTCGAAGAAGACCCGGGCGACGCCGGCGCTGAGCGCCACCAGGAGCAGGTGCCAGACGGTGAGCCGGTCGAGTGCGGCGGCGAGCGGCACGCTGAGGAAGAGCAGCGCGCGGAACAGGTCGCACGCCACCATCACGGGTCGGCGGGGCAGCCGGTCCACCCACGCGCCGGCCGGCAGGCCGATCAGCAGCCAGGGCAGCCAGGCCGCGGCGGTGAGCACCGCCACCTGGAAGGTGCCGGCGTCCAGGACGGCGACCGCGACCAGCGGAAGCGCGACAGTGGTGACGTTGCTGCCGACGCTGCTGACCGTCTGGCCGGTCCAGAGCAGCCGGAAGTCGCGGTGCCGCAGCAATCCGCCGCGTGGACGGACCGTCCCCGGGTCGGTACGGGTGGCCGCGGTCACGGCCGGGCCGGAATGCCGTGGGCGAACACGAAGACCGGTCGGCGCTCGGCGTCGTCGTCGGGCAGGTCCCGGTTGACCCAGCGCGAGAGGACGCCGATCATCTCGCGGCTCAGCTCGGCCAGTTCCTCGGGCGTGAGGCGCAGCCAGTGGTCCGTGGAGAACGCGGCGTCCTGCCAGGATGCCTGCTCGGCCTCGTCGGCGGCGTGCCATGCCCGGGCCAGTGCGACGTGCCGGTCGAGGTTGAGCGAGGTGGCGGCGTCGGCGACCGCGCGGGCGGCCGGGTCGGCGTCGAAGTCGCTGCTGGACCAGCGCAGCCCTCGGGTGACCAGCCGCCACCACCGTTCGCGCCGGTCGCGGGCCAGCTCGGGGGCCTCGGTGACCAGGTCCGCGGCGGCGAGGACCTTGAGGTGGTGGCTGACGTTCGCCGGTGCCTGGTCGGTGCGTTCGGCGAGCAGTCCGACGGTCGAGGGCCCGTGCACCTTGAGCACGTCCATCAGACGGCGTCGCAGCGGGTGGGCCATGGCGGCCAGCACCCGCGAGTCGGTGATCTGGCGTACGGCGGGGGTCTCCATACCGCCACGATGCCATCCGCAACAGCTGTTGCGCAATACTTATTGCCCAACAGTTGTTGCGGACTGGAACTGCGAAGAGGGGCGGCCCGGCGGCTACGGGCCGCCCCTCGCTCAGGCGACGAGCCGGCGGGCCAACTCGTCGGCGACCTGCTTGGCCATGGCGGGCGGGATCGAGGCGGCGATCTTCTCGGGCGTCAGCCCGGCCAGCACGCCGGCGATGATTGCCTGCTCGTCCCGATCCCCGGCCGGCCGGTCAGCCGCCGCGGCGATGACCGCGATGGGCGAGCCTGGCGCCGGGGCACCGACCACACCGGGCGTGCCGGGCGCCGACACGAGCCAGTTCCGCAGGTTCGACAGGTCGGCCAGAACGTCGTCGACGGTGCGCTGCGGGCGGCCGGTGTCGCGCTGGATCTTGTCGGTGAGTTCCATCTCAGTCTCCTCCGTCAACGGTGGTGTGGCGATTAGGCCGATGGTGGTGAGGTAGCGGCGAAACAACGGCCGCTGGTCGCGGCCGGCCTTGATGGCGTCACGAAAGAAGCTGAAGTGGGTGTGCCAGCGGTGCGAGCTGTCGCCGCTGCTGCGCTTGCCGAGGCGGTCCCACCGCTTCACGGTGCTGCCGTCGAGGCTGTAGATGATCTCGCGGATGTCCCGGGTGTCGGCGGCGTTCGCGGCGCACTGGGCCACGCACCAGGCCGAGAAGCTGGCCAGGGTGTGCGTACGGCCACCGGAGCGGACCTCGAACCCGCCGACGTCCAGCGCCGCCGCGTCGAGGGTCAGTCCGGCCCGGTCCCGGGATGACTCGACCACCGAGTAGTCGTTCTTGACCACCCGGTCGGATCCGCAGTGGTAGCCGCCCCGATGGGCCGGGTCGCCGACGATGCCGACCTCCGCCGGATCCAGATCGTCGGGGCCGGGGGCGTTGTCGAGGTGAGTGAGGAGCAGGCTTCGAAGGGCCAACAGATTAGCCGGGGCCCGGGTCATGGGGTCCCCCTCTCAAATGGGGCGGGGACCGGGCACGACGTCACACCGCGTACGCGGTGCTGGGCTTTGGACGAGCCCGGTCTGCTGATGCACGGCGCCGGGCGTTGACACAACCATAGCCCGTGTTTCCGGTAAATGCCCAGCTCAGAGGGGCTCTGTTCAGATTGGAGGTTGCATCGGGGCAGAGTGGACGATCGGCAACAGCACCGCTGAGGGGTGAGTCGGGTCATGCAGAACCTGCCGCCAGCCGGCACGCAGCGTAACCGCCGTGCCGAGGGGTTCCCCGGTGCCGGGGTTGCGCGCCCAGCGCGGATGGGCTCCACCGCTGACCTGCACCCGCAGCCGGTGCCCGGCGGCGAACCGGTACGCGGTCGGCCAGAGCGGCACCGGGACCCGCAGCGCCCCGCAGGGGTCGGCCGGGAAGCGGTCGGGCGTCACCCGCACCAGACCGTCGCACACGTTCCACGAGCGGCCCCGACGGTCCACGTCGCACAGTCGCACGAAGACGTCCAGGTAGGGCAGTTCACTGCGGACGTGCATCTCGGCGCGTACCGGGCCGATCACCTCGACCGGCCCGGTCAGCGGGGCACTGGTGTAGGTCAGCACGTCGGGGCGGGCCTCGACGGGCCGGTTGTCCACCGGGCCGGCCCGCTGGGCGACGAGCAGTGGCCCGCCCAGCGACGGGGTGGGGTCGGCCGGGTCGTAGCGGAACTCGTCGGGCGGCGAGGTCACCGGCGGACGCACCGCCAGCTCACCATCCGGATGCAGGTGCCAGGGGGTCTCGACCGCCGGTGGTGGCCAGGCCGGCAGGTCCCGCCAGCCGCCGCCGGGACCGCTCACGTGCAGCCGTACCGGGGGTTTCCGGAGCGGATGTTCGTCCGCCGGTGGCGTGGCCGTGAGGTGCTCGTCGAGCCAGGCCAGCCCCTCGCTCAGGGCGGCCACGAACAGGCCGGGGCTGCCGTGCGTCCAGGGGCCGATCACCAGTCGCGGCTGGGCGCCGGCGGCGCGCAGGGTGGCGTGGTCGTCGAGCTGGGCGGGCAGGAAGATGTCGTGCCAACCAGTGACCATGACCACCGGCGCCCGCACCCGGGCCACCCGGTCGGCGAAGACCCGGCTCCGCCAGTAGACGGCGTCCGGGCTGTGGTGACGCAGCCACTCCTGGAAGAAGGGGATGGTCACGCCGGTGGCGACCCGGTCGGCGCCCACGAGCGGCAGGTGCCGCAGCGCGGCGGCCAGCCGGGGCTGCCCGCGCTTGAGCTCCCACTGCCGGGCCAGCCACGGCACGGTCTGCGCGTGCAGCAGCTCCGCCCAGGTCAGCACGGTGTCCAGGGCGAAGGACTCCCCCGCGTACGTCGAGTCGCGGGTGGCCGAGGCGGTCACCACCGCGACCATCGCGCGCAGCTCCTCGCCGGCGTCGGCGGCCAGCGCCCACTGCGCGAAGCCCTGGTAGCTGACCCCGAACATGCCGAGCCGGCCGGCCCACCAGGGCTGGCGGCGCAGCCAGTCCAGGGTGTCCAACCCGTCGTCGCGCTCGTGCACGAGCGGGGCGAAGGTCCCACCGGAGCCGTCGGTGCCCCGGCAGGACTGGATCACCGCGTGCCGGCCCCGCGCGGCGAGCAGCCGGCCGAGCAGCCGCAGTGGGCCGCCCCGCCCGTACGGGGTGCGGATCAGCACGGTCGGCGCGTCCCGGACTGCCGGGGCGTAGTGGTCGGTGCGCAGCACCACGCCGTCGCGGGCCCGGACCGGGATGTCGCGGGTGACCCGCACCGAACCGGGCCGGACCGGTGGCAGCCGCAGCGCTGCGGCGGCGAGGCGGGCGGCGAGCCGGTCCGGCACCTGTCAGGCCGTCGGGCGGCGGGGCGACTCGGGCCGGGCGCCGCGGACCGAGTCGCGGTGGCCCCGCAGAGACTCGCTCATCTCCGCCATGAACCGCTGCACGATCTCCAGCTCGTCCTCGCCGAAGCGGGCCATCACCTCGTCGGTACGGGCACCCAGCGGCCGGAAGAACTGCATGGCCAGGGCGGCGCCCTGGTCGGCGTAGTGCAGCAGCACCTTGCGCCGGTCGACGGTGTCACGGTCGCGGCGGATGTGGCCGGCCCGCTCAAGTCGGTCGATCAGGGCGGTGACCGAGCCGGAGGAGAGGTTGAGGTGCTCACCGAGACGGCCGGGCGTGATCGGATCGCCGAGCCGCTCGGCGTCCATCACGGCGATCAAGGCCTGCAGGTCGGTCGGGTTGAGGCCGTGCAGGTTGGCGAAGGCGTGGCCGACCTGCTGGGCGTCGGCCGTATACCGCCGGAGGTTGTCGGTGATCTCCGCGGCCAGCTGCTCGCGGCGCGTGTCGCGCCGTCGGTACATGCCGTGAGTCGCCACCTCGCGCCGCTTCTTCCGTCGTCGGTCTCTCGGGTTGCAGCATAGAACAACCGTCGATAATCTCGATAGACAAGATACTCGTCTTTCGAAGGACCCTGAGGTCACTGATGTCTGTGTTCACCAGAGTCGCCCGCGGCCGGCTGGCCGCCTGGCTCACCGTGGCCGCGGCGATCGTCGTCGCCGCGGCCGTCTTCGGGACACCCCAGCCGGACAATCCGGCACCGGTCTCCGCCACCGGCCTGTCGGTGGAGTGGCAGTCGACCCAGGTGCAGCGCCTACAGGACCAGCTGCCGTCCAGCGACGTGCAACCGGCGATCGTGGTGGTCAGCCGAGGCGACCGGGGCGCGCTGAGCGACGCCGACCGGGCCAGCGTCGACGCCCGCGCCGGCGATCTGCGCCGCTTCGCCGTGGGCGGGCAGGTCAGCCCCGCACAGGTATCCCCGGACGGCACGGTGGCCCTCATCGCCATCCCGATCGACACCGCCGGCGGGCAGGAGGCCGTCACCGAGACGGTGACCCAGCTGCGCACCGCCCTGGCGGACCTGCCCGGGCTGACCGCCGAGGTTACCGGCTCCCCCGCCTTCACCGCCGACCTCTCCTCGGTGTTCGACGGCGCCGACATCACCCTGCTCGCGGTGACCGCGGCCGTCGTGGCGCTGCTGCTGCTGATCACCTACCGCAGCCCGTTCCTGTGGATCGTGCCGCTGGCCGTGGTCGCGGCGACCGAGCAGCTCACCCTGCGCGCGGTGGACACCATCGTCCCGGCCGTCGGCATCAACCTCCAGCAGGGCCAGGTCACCGGCATCGCCAGTGTGCTGGTCTTCGGCGCCGCCACCGACTACGCCCTGCTGCTCATCGCCCGCTACCGGGAGGAGCTGCGGCGCGAGGAAGACCGGTTCGCGGCGATGCGCGCCGCGCTGCGCCGCACCGCCGAGCCCATCCTCGCCAGCGGCGGCACCGTGATCCTCGGTGTCCTCACCCTGCTGCTCAGCGAGCAGGAGACCAACCGGGCGCTGGCGGTGGCCTGCGCCACGGGTGTGCTCTTCGCCATGCTCTCGGCCCTGTTCGTGCTCCCCGCCGTCCTGGTGCTCTTCGGTCGAGGTCTGTTCTGGCCGTTCGTGCCCCGTGTCGGTGGCCCGGTCCGTGAGGGACGGCTCTGGGGCCGGCTCGGCACCGCCGTGGAACGCCGCCCGGTGGTCGTCGCGGTGCTGGCCACCCTGCTGCTCGGCGGTCTGGCGCTGGGCGGGCTCGGGATCCGCACCGGCCTGTCCGAGACCGAGCAGTTCCGGGCCGAGCCCGAGGCGGTGACCGCGGCGCAGACCCTCGCGAGGGCCTTCCCCGCCGGCAGCACCCAGCCGGTGGCCGTGCTCACCACCCCGGCGGCGGTGCGGGCCGTCACCGACGCCGCCACCGCCGTGCCCGGTGTGGCCTCGGCACGCCCCGGCGACGCCGGTGACGCCGTGGCCCAGGTCGACGTGATCCTGGAAGCCGAGCCCGGCACCACCGCCTCCGACCGCGCGATCGAGGCGCTGCGCGAGACCGTCGCCGCCGTTCCCGACTCCGCTCCCCCGGCCGCCGCCGGCGCCGACGCGCCGTCCGGGGCGATCGTCGGTGGCTCCGTGGCCGCCACGTACGACTCCGACGAGGCCAACGACCGCGACCTGCGACTGATCCTGCCGATCATCCTGTTGCTGGTCGGCGCCGTGCTCGTGCTGCTGCTGCGCGGCCTGCTCGCACCGCTGCTGCTGGTGCTCACCGTGATCGCGTCGTTCTTCGCGAGCCTCGGCGCGGCGTGGCTGCTCTTCGACCACGTGCTGGGCTTCCCCGCCCTGGACAGCGGCGTGCTGCTGCTCGCCTTCGTGTTCCTGGTGGCGCTGGGGGTGGACTACAACATCTTCCTGGTCACGCGGGCCCGGGAGGACGCCCGCAGCGCGGGCACCCGCGACGGCATGCTCTCCGCCCTGCGGGTCACCGGCGGAGTGATCACCAGCGCCGGAGTGCTGCTCGCCGCGGTCTTCGCGGTGCTCGGCGTGCTGCCGCTGATCACACTGACCCAGATCGGCATCATCGTCTGCATCGGCGTCCTGCTGGACACCCTGCTGGTGCGCACGGTCCTGGTGCCGGCGCTGGCGTTCATGCTGGGTGAGCGCTTCTGGTGGCCCGGGCGGATCACCCGCGACCGCCCGGAGGACCTCCCGGCGTCGCCGGAGCTGGTCGCCGCCCGCGACTGACCGACAGGTAGCGACGGGGGCCGTGACGACAACGTCACGGCCCCCGTCGAGGTCAGTAGTCCAGGCAGACGCACTCGGTCATCAGCGCCCGCACGTTGCGCACGTACGACGGGTTGGGGATGGCCAGGGGCTTGCCCTCCTGCGCCACCGCACCGTGCCCGTAGTTGTACGAGGCGATGACCGCGTTGAGCAGGCAGGAGTCCAGCTCGGCGGTGCACAGGGCCGGATCGAGGCGGTAGTCGGCCTCGAAGTACATGTCGCCGATGTATTTCGTCGCCCAGGCCAGGTAGGTGGCGCCGAGGTAGGCGTTGTCCCGGTAGTCGTCGATCTCGTAGCTCTTCTCGAACCGCTGGTTCATCCAGGTCGCGGTGCCCGGCATCACCTGCATCAGCCCGACACCGCCGTCACAGGCGTAGATGTTGGACTGCCAGCCGCTCTCCTGCCAGGCGGTGGCCTTGAGCAGGGTGAGCGGGACCTTGATGTCCGGCGCGGAGGTCGGCCAGTAGGTGCGCCCGGCCGCGTCGGTCAGCGCCGCCTTCGCCTCGGCCCGGGTCGCCTGGGTGCCCTTGTACGTCGGTTTGCAGGAACTCGGTGCGGGCTTCGGCGGGGCCGGCGGGACCTGCGTCTCGGTGGGCGGCTTCGCCACGGCGAGTGGCTTCGGCGCCGTGCGGGTCGGCTTCTTCGTCGGCTTCTTCGTCGGCTTCGGGGTCGCGCTGAGGCTCGGCGCGGCGCCCATCGACTCCAGGGCGCTCACCGACGGGCTCGGCTCCCCGGTGGGCTCGTCGGCGAGGGCGTCCGTCGGCGCGTCGGTGACCGCCACCGGGGCGGCCAGGTCCTGCGGGCTCTCCCCCTTGGTGGCGCAGCCGACCAGCGTGCTCGCCAACAGGAACCCGGCGAGCACCGCGGTGCCCAGCCGTCTCGTCCGTCGAACCATGCCCTTGCCTCCCCCGATGTGATCCTCGCCGCACCCTAGCAAGGTTCAACTGGGCGGCGGTGCCCCTGCGACGGCGGCCGGGCCTGTTCCACCGGCTGCTCCAGATCCCCCACCGCCCGGTCCCGGGTGGCCCACGCCACCACGAAGACCACCGTCCAGAGCACCCCGAGCAGCACCGCCGCGGCGGTGCTGCTCGCCGTGTCCAGACCGAGGTAGAGCCGTGCGCCGCTGACCCCGAGCACCCCCGCGGCGGCGGCTGTCCAGGCGGCCACCGCCACCGGCCAGCGGGAACTGCGGGACACCAGCCAGGCCAGGGTGCACAGGCTCGCCGCGACCACGGCGTTCTGGGTCGGCAGCGGGGCCGAGTCGCCGCCACCCGGCGCGCTGCCGTGCGGCCCGGTCAGCTCGGCGACCACGGCCAGCACCACCAGCGGCACGAACGCGCCCACCGTGCCGACGACGCTGAGCAGGTCCGCCCGCCAGGGTCGGTTACGCCACGCCAGCACCGCGGCCACCAGCGCCACCAGCACGATCAGCACCGACCCTCGTACCACCGACACCACGACCATCGTGGCGTCGGCCGCCCCGGGGGTGCGCCGGGAGGCGAACCAGCCCGCGATGGCGCCGTCCAGGGCCGCCAACCCGCTGTTGCGGACCGCCACGCCGAGCAGACCCGCGATGGCGAGCCCGGCGACGAAGAGCAGCAGAAGCCCGGCGGCCAGATTGAGCAGCAGCGTCCACCCCGGCCCGATCCGCATGGCCACCAGGAAGAACAGCACCCCGTAGCGGGCCGTGAGCCAGCGCACCGGGGGCAGCGCGCCCGCCCGGGACAGCAGCGCGCGGACCGGGTCGGGGTTGCGACCCAGCCACCGGCCGGCGAGCACCACACCCAACAGGCCGGCCAGCAGCACCAGCGCCGCGCCGGTGGCCCGGCCGAGCAGTCGGGAGACCGTGTCGTACGACTCACCGGCGAGGTGACCGAGCAGGATCGAGCCGCCCACCCAGGTCACCACCCCGGCCAGGTTCCACAGGGCGAAACGCCGGTACGGCATGCCGGCCGCACCGGCCAACCGGGGCACCAACGTGCGGGCGAAGGCCACCCAACGGGCCGCGAACACGCCCCGACCACCCAGCCGGGCGAGCATGGCGTCGGCCCGACCCCACCGCTGCGGGCCGACCCGGTGACCCAGCCCGGCACGCAGCCGGGGGCCGTAGCGCCGTCCGGCGCGGAAGGCCAGCCCGTCACCGAGGACCGCCGCGGCGATCATCGCGAGCAACGCCGGCGCGAGCCGCAAGGTACCGTTGTAGGTGAGGAAGCCGACGAGCAGCAGGGTAGCCTCACCCGGCACGAGCAGGCCGAAGATCACCGCGGTCTCGCCCGCCACGATCAGCGCGGCGACCAGGTAGATCCACAGGGTGGGCAGACCCTGCACCCAGGTCAGCAGGTCGTGCACTCAGGCCCCCGGGACACGGGAGCCAGCATGCCAGCCGGGGGAACCACCGGCACAGCAGTTTCACCATAGATCAGGGGCACCTGGGGGTGACCCCGACGCAGCCTGCGCGAGCGCAGGCGGAAGGATAGAGGGTATGCAGCTTCGCACCGACCTCCGCAACGTCGCCATCATCGCTCACGTCGACCACGGCAAGACCACCCTGGTCGACGCCATGTTGCGGCAGGCCGGGGCGTACGGCGCCCGGGGCGAGAACACCGAGCGGGTGATGGACTCGGGTGACCTGGAGCGCGAAAAGGGCATCACGATCCTGGCCAAGAACACCGGTGTGCGCTACCTGCCCGCGGACGGCTCCGACCCGGTCACCATCAACATCATCGACACCCCCGGCCACGCCGACTTCGGTGGCGAGGTGGAGCGCGGCCTCACCATGGTCGACGGCGTGGTGCTGCTCGTCGACGCCAGCGAGGGCCCGCTGCCGCAGACCCGCTTCGTGCTGCGCAAGGCGCTGCGGGCCCGGATGCCGATCATCCTGGTGATCAACAAGGTGGACCGGCCCGACGCCCGGATCAAGGAGGTCGTGGACGACACCTACGAGCTCTTCCTCGACCTGGACGCCGACGAGGAGCAGATCGACTTCCCGATCGTCTACGCGTGCGCCCGCGACGGCATCGCCTCGCTGACCCAGCCCGCCGACGGCTCGGTGCCCGACGACAGCACCTCCCTGGAGCCGCTGTTCCGCACCCTGCTCGACACCATCCCGCCGCCCTCGTACGACGAGGGCGCGCCGTTGCAGGCGCACGTCACCAACCTCGACGCCTCGCCGTTCCTCGGCCGGCTGGCGCTGTGCCGGGTCCGCCAGGGCACCATCAACAAGGGTCAGACGGTGACCTGGTGCCGCACCGACGGCAGCACCCAGCGGGTCCGCATCTCCGAGATGCTGATGACCGAGGGCCTGGAGCGCACGTCGGCCGAGACCGCCGGCCCGGGCGACATCATCGCCGTCGCCGGCATCCCGGAGATCATGATCGGTGAGACCCTCGCCGACCTCGAGAACCCGGTCGCGCTGCCGCTGATCACCGTCGACGAGCCGGCCATCTCGATGACCATCGGCACCAACACCTCGCCGCTGGTCGGCCGGGTCAAGGGCGCCAAGGTCACCGCCCGGATGGTCAAGGACCGGCTCGACAAGGAGCTGATCGGCAACGTGTCGCTGCGGGTGCTGCCCACCGAGCGGCCGGACGCCTGGGAGGTGCAGGGCCGCGGTGAGCTGGCGCTGGCCATCCTGGTCGAGCAGATGCGCCGGGAGAACTACGAGCTGACCGTCGGCAAGCCGCAGGTGGTCACCAAGGAGATCGACGGCAAGACCTGCGAGCCGGTCGAGCGGCTGACCATCGACGCCCCGGAGGAATACCTGGGCGCGATCACCCAGCTCCTCGCCACCCGTAAGGGCCGGATGGAGCAGCTGGTCAACCACGGCACCGGCTGGATCCGGATGGAGTGGCTGGTTCCGGCGCGCGGCCTGATCGGCTTCCGCACCGAGTTCCTCACCGACACGCGGGGCACCGGCATCCTGCACCACGTCTTCGAGTCCTACGAGCCGTGGTTCGGCGAGCTGCGCACCCGCAACAACGGCTCCCTGGTCGCCGACCGGGCCGGCGCGGTCACCGCCTTCGCGATGACCAACCTGCAGGAGCGCGGTCAGCTCTTCGTCGACCCGACAACCGAGGTGTACGAGGGCATGATCGTCGGGGAGAACTCCCGCTCCGACGACATGGACGTCAACATCACCAAGGAGAAGAAGCTCACCAACATGCGGCAGTCGACCTCCGACGAGACCGAGAAGCTGGTCCCGCCGCGCAAGCTCTCGCTGGAGCAGGCACTGGAGTTCTGCCGCGAGGACGAGTGCGTCGAGGTCACCCCGGCCACGGTCCGGATCCGCAAGGTGGTGCTCGACCAGCAGCTGCGGGGCCGGGCCACCGCCCGCCGCAAGCACGCCGGCTGAGCACACCAGCACCCGACACCGGGCGCGTCGGCCGCTTGCGGCCGGCGCGCCCGTCGGTTTTTCCCAGGGGTACGCGGGCCAGCCCGACCGGCTGCCGTCGATCGGCTACGGTCACCGGCATGACCTGGGATGATCTCGACGCCCACCTGGACAAGGTGCCCGGCACCGTCTCGGCGTACGTGGGCCGACCCGACGCGCCGCCGACCTGGACCCGCCACCCGGACGCCGCCCACTACGCGGCGAGCACCATGAAGGTGGCGGTGCTCGCCGCCCTGCACCGCGCCGCCGAGGCCGGCACGCTGGACCTGGACGCCCCGGTCCCCGTGGTCAACGAGTTCGACTCCGCCCAGCCCGGCGCGCCCCGGTTCTCCTGCGCCCAGCACTACGACAACGACGACGCGGTCTGGGACCGGCTGGGCGGCACGGCGTCGCTGCGCTGGCTGGCCGACCGGATGATCGTGCGATCCAGCAACCTGGCCACCAACCTGGTCATCGGGCACGTCGGGCTGCCCGCGGTTGCCGAGGTGTGGGCGCGCACCGGCGCCCGCACCAGCGTCACGGGCCGCGGCATCGAGGACTTCGCCGCCCGCGAGGCCGGCGTCACCAACACGGTCACCGCCGCCGACCTGGCCGCCCTGCTCGGCGCACTGGCCACCGGTGCCGACACCCCGGGCCGGCTCGCCTCGCCCACCGGCTGTGCGGCCATGCTGGACGTCCTCCTCGCCCAGGAGCACCGCGAGGACCTGGCCGCCGGTCTGCCCGAGGGCACCCGCATCGCGCACAAGAGCGGTTGGGTACGCGGGGTCCGACACGGTGCCGGCCTGGTCCTGCCCGACGACGCCCCGCCCTACCTGATCACCGTCTGCACCACCACCGACCTGGCCGGTGGCGACGACGAGGTCGAGGACGACGCCTGCCGGCTGCTCGCACACATCTCCGCGCAGGTCTGGGCCGCCCGTCACCAGCTCTGACCACGACCCGCCGTTGCGGCTAGGCTGCTCGCACCCCCACCCCGGAGCCGCCGATGCCCCGCAGTCGCACCATCCTCATCGCCTTCCTCGTCGTGACGACGGCGAACCTGCTGGCCAACGCCACCGATGGCCGCGTGGCCGAGGCACTCAGCAAGCCGCTGCTGATGCCGCTGCTGGCCGCGTACCTCTGGCGGGCCACCGCCGAGCGCGGCGCCCGCCCGGACCGGCTGGTGCTCGTCGGGCTGGCCTTCTCCACCGGCGGCGACGTGTTCCTGCTCGGCGACGGCACCGGTTGGTTCATCGCCGGCATGGCCTGCTTCCTCGGCACGCACCTCTGCTACATCGCGGCGTTCACCCGACACGGCGCCGCGACCGCGCTGCGGCGTGCGCCGCTGCTCGCGGTCCCACTGACGTACGCGGTGCTGACCGTCGTCGCGCTGTGGTGGATGTGGGCGGGACTGACCGACGCCGGGCTCGCCGTGCCGGTGGCCGGCTACGCGATCGCGCTGGCCGCGATGGCCACCACCGCCATCACCAAGGGCTGGCGGGTCGGTCTCGGCGCAGCGCTGTTCCTCGGCTCCGACCTGCTGATCGCCGCCGGGGTGGCCGAGGTGGCCCAACCACCCGGCGCACCCGTGCTGGTCATGGCGACCTACGCCGCCGGCCAGGCGCTGATCGTCCTCGGCCTGGCCGCCCGCGTCGGCACACCCCCGGACGCGCCGGTCACTCCAGCAGTTGCGCCCGCAACGCGCTGAGGGTCTCGTCGGTCAACCCCAACCCGTCCCGCAGGTACGCGTCGAACGAGCCGTGCACCCGGCGTACCTCGTCGTAGCCGGCGTCGAGGTATTCGGCGCGGACCTCCAACACCGGCAGCACAGCGTCGACGTCCAGCTCCGGCTGCCGTCGTCGCATCGCCTCGATGATCACCGCCCGCAGGCTGTCGGTCAGCTCGTTGTTGCGCAGGTAGTCGGCGCGGATCGCCGCCTCGTCCACGCCGAGCGCCGTCAACAGGATGACGGTCAGCCAACCGGTCCGGTCCTTGCCGGCGGAGCAGTGGTAGACCATCGGCAGGTTCTCCGGCTGGGCGGCCAGCCGCACCGCCTCCGCGAAGCCGACCCGAGCCGACTCGCCGGTCACGAACCACCGGTAGATGGCGGCCATCGCCCCCGTCGTGCCCTGCCGGGCCAGCTCCGCGTACGCGTTCAGGTCGTGGCCGAGCAGCACCGCCGACACGTACGTGAAGACCGGGTGCTCCGGGTCGTGCACCGGCAGGCACACCACCCGTGGCTCACCGGCCAGTCGATCCGCCGGGGCGACCTCGATCTCCGCGGGGGCGCGCAGGTCGAGCACGCACGCCGGCCCCAGCTTCGCGAGCACCGGCAGATCCTCGTCGGTCAGCCGACCCAACGCGGGAGTGCGGAGCAACTGCCCCGCCCGGACCCGCCTCCCGTCGGCACCGACGAGCCCACCCAGATCGCGTGCGTTCGGTGCACCTACCAGCTCCCAGCCCTGCCCGGTCATCCGGTCTCCCATCCCGACGTGCGCCTGCGTATAGGGTGCCTGACATGACGATCTCGGAGGTACGCACCCACCGGGTTTCGGCCCCCTTACACACCCCGTTCGTCACCGCGTTGCGTCGTACCACCACAGTGGACACCCTCGTCGTCGAACTGGTCGACTCCGACGGCCGTTCCGGCTTCGGCGAGGCCCCCCAGGTGTGGCAGGTCACCGGCGCGTCGGTCGCCGGCGCACGGGCGTGCGTACGCGAACTGCTCGGCCCCCAGCTGATCGGCCGTGACCCGGACGACCTGGTGGCCCGGTGCGCCGAGGTGCAGCGCGCGGTGGTCGGCAACGAGGCGGCGAAGGCCGCGGTGGACGTCGCCCTGCACGACCTCGCCGCCCGGCGGTTGGGCGTACCCCTGGTGCGGTTGCTCGGGGGCACCAGGCTGCGGGTGCCGACGGACGTCACGCTCGCGGCGGGCGACGCGGTGGACCTTGCGGCGGCGGCGCGGCAGCGGCAGGCGGACGGCTTCGGCGTGCTGAAGCTGAAGGTCGGCACCGACGCGAGCACCGACCTGGACCGGGTCCGGGCCGTTCGCGCGGCCGTCGGCCCGGGGGTGCGGATCCGGCTCGACGCCAACCAGGGCTGGACGCCCCGGGAGGCGGTCCGGGTGATTCGCGGCATCGAGGACGCCGGCCTCGACGTGGAGCTGGTCGAGCAGCCGGTAGCCCGCTGGGACCTGGACGGCCTGGCCTGGGTGAGCGACCGGGTGTCCGTGCCGATCCTGGCCGACGAGGCGGTCTTCGGGGTCCGTGACCTGGTGGAGGTGATCCGTCGTCGGGCCGCCGACCTGGTCAACGTCAAGCTGGCCAAGTGCGGTGGGCTGCACCCGGCGCGTACCCTCCTCGAACTTGCCACCGCCCACGGGCTCGGCACGGTGGTCGGCTCCATGATGGAGAGCCAGGTCGGCATCGGTGCGGCGGCGAGCCTGGTCGCCGCGTACGGCACCACCGCGGTGCCCGACCTGGACGCCGCCTGGTGGCTGGCCTGGTCTCCGGTGCAGGGCGGAATACGCTACGAGGGGGCGACCGTGGTGTTGCCCGACGCGCCTGGTCTGGGCATCTCCGGCCTTGCTGAAGCAAAGGTGCAGGCGCGTGGTTGATGAGCGTTGGTTTCTTTCATAGGGTTCCATGGACAGCCGACTCGATCTGGGGGTTGACGTGAAGCTGCAACCGGGCCGCGAGGCCGTCGTCCGGGTCGCGGTGGCGACGCTGTGGACCTCCCCCGAGGCGGTCCGCCCGGTCGACCGCCCGGCGCTGACCGCCGGCGCCGACATCCTGACCTGGGTTTCCGGCCTGGACACCGACCAGCAGGTCGGCGACTGCGTGCTGAGCCAGCTCCTGCTCGGCGAGCGGGTCCTCGTCAGCGAGCTGCGCCCGGACGGCTGGGCCCGGGTCGTCGCCGTCGAGCAGCCCGCCGCCAAGCTGGACCCGCGCGGCTACCCGGGCTGGCTCCCCACCGAGCAACTGACCCCCGTCGACCCGTCCACCGACACCGGCACCGACCCGCCGCTGGTGGTCGACTCCACAGTCACCGGGCTGCACGCCGCTCCGAACGGTCCGGTGGTGCTGCCCGGCGTCGTCGTCGGCACCCGCCTCGTCCCGGCCGGCCCCGCGTGCGACGACTGGCGACCGGTACACGTCCCGGGTCACGCCGCGCCGCTCTGGCTGCCCGACGACCACCTCGTCGCCACGTCGGCCGAGGCGCCGGCCGCAGCGCAGGCGCTCGCGGTGGCGCAGCGGCTGCTGGACGTGGCCTACATCTGGGGCGGTCTCTCTGCGCACGGCATCGACTGCTCCGGGCTGGTGCACCTGGCCTGGCGGCGTTTCGGGGTGCTGCTGCCCCGCGACGCCGATGACCAGGCCGTCGCCACCACCCCGCTGGCGTTGGGGGCGGAACGCCCCGGTGATCTCTACTTCTTCGCCCGACCCGGCCGCAAGATCCACCACATCGGCATCGTCACCGCCCCACCCGGTAACGGTGGCGAGCGGCGGATGCTGCACGCCTGCTACCGGCGGCGGCGGGTCATCGAGGAGCCCCTGCCGGCCGACCGGACGGCGACGCTGGTGGGCGCACACCGCGTCTGACCGGCCGGGCGCGTTTCCCGCACCCGGCCGGCGACACGTCAGCGTCGGGCGTCGGCCAGCTCGCGGCGCCGGTCCCGGGAGGACTTGATCAGGCTGGCGGCGGTGGCGATGCCCAGGGTGCCGAGGATGACCAGCAGCGACAGCCAGATCGGGATGTGCGGCGCCCAGCCGACGTGCTCACCACCGTTGATGAACGGCAGGGTGTTGTCGGCCAACGCCTCCAGCACCAGCTTGACCCCGATGAAGCCGAGCACGACGGCCAGGCCGTAGCTCAGGTAGATCAACCGGTCGAGCAGGCCACCGAGCAGGAAGTAGAGCTGACGGAGGCCCATCAGCGCGAAGACGTTCGCGGTGAAGACCAGGTACGGCTCCTGGGTGATACCGAAGATCGCCGGGATCGAGTCCAGGGCGAAGATCAGGTCGGTGGTGCCGATCGCGATCATCACGATCAGCATCGGGGTGAACAGCCGCTTGCCGTTCTCGTGGGTGATCAGCTTCGCGTCGTCGTAGCCCTTGGAGATCGGCAGCGCCTTACGGCTCCACCGGATCAGCAGGTTCTCGGAGAACTCGTCCTCGTCCGGCTCACCCTGCCGGGCCAGGTTGACCGCGGTGTAGATCAGGAACGCGCCGAAGATGTAAAAGACCCAGGAGAACTGCGAGATCAGCGCGGCACCGGCGGCGATGAACCCACCGCGCATCACCAGCGCCAGCACGATGCCGACGAGCAGGACCTTCTGCTGGTACTGCCGGGGCACCCCGAAGCGCGCCATGATGATCACGAAGACGAAGAGGTTGTCCACCGACAGGCTGTATTCGGTGAGCCAACCGGTGTAGAACTGCCCCGCGGAGCTGGCGCCCGAGGTCAACCAGACACCGACGCCGAAGATCAGGGCGAGACCGACGTAGAAGGCGACCCAGAGGCTCGACTCGCGCACACTCGGCTCGTGCGGGCGTCGACCGATGATCAACAGGTCGACGAGCAGGACCGCAGTCAGTGCGACAAGCGTTCCCGCCCACACCAATCCGGACACGTCCAACGTTCATTCCTCCGGCAGACACGCGGCGTCGGGCACACCGTACGCCCCCGGAGAGGCCGGTGTGCCGCTGTCGCTCACTCTGGTGACTGTCGGAGGTCTCTTCCGCCGCCGCCCGCGAACGGAACGGCGACCTACGGGGCCGGGTCGGGTCGCCGTGGTTCCGACGATCGACCGTGCTGACGACTCCGTCGCGAAGGAATACTCCCCTCCTCGGTGACCATTGTTGCCCACCACGCGCCGTGATCACACCCCGGGCACCCGGTGGCGCCAACCACCCCTCGCCGGGGAATACCGGGGAAGCGCCCGCCGCGTCGTATAGCCGCGTCACACCCGCTGTGGTGTCCTAGGAGGCTAGTGCAGGTCGGGTGCGGTTATCGGGTCGCTGAGCGACCGGCAGTCAGTCAGCACATGCAGCGGCGGGCACCGTCGACACCGGAACAGACCCCGCGACGCCGCCGAACCGACCCGCCATGCGAGGCTGTCCGACATGGTGCTTGAGGTCGCGCTCATCGACGTACTGCCCGGACACGAGGACGCGTTCGCCGCCGCGTACGCCGAGGGTCACCCGGTGCTCGCCGGGGCAACCGGCTGCCGGTCCGTGCGGATGACCCGGGGCATCGAGTCCCCGACCCGCTTCGTGCTGCTCGTCGAATGGGACTCGGTCGAGGCGCACGAGGAGAACTTCCGGGCCACCGAACGGTTCGAGCAGTGGCGGGCGTTGATCGGGCCACACTTCGCCGGGCCGCCCGTGGTCGAGCACTTCCTCGACGTGCCGGCCTGAGCCTGCTGTCGTACCCCGCGGTTATCGTGCCCTGCGCACGCGCCGGCCGCCGGTCCCGACGGGCTCGGGGGCGCCGGGCCCGGTGGCCGCGCGGCGCGGCTCCTACTCGCCGACGCGGCGGGCCAGCACGGTGACCGTCTCCTCCGGTGACAGCGCGGCCGCCAGCAATGCCTCGGTCATCCGCTGGTAGCGGTTGACGTCGAGCACGGTGGCCAACCGCACGTCGGTGGTCAACGCCTCCAACATCACCGTCCGCGGGTCCGCCGGGTCGGGAAAGGCATAGCAGGAGTACGGGGTCAGCGGGTGCAGCCCACCACCGGCCGCCCCGCGGGGCAGCAGCCGCACCGTGACATGGGACAGCCCGGTCACGGCGACCAGATGCCGCAACTGTTCACGCCATACCTCGTCCGGCAGGTCTCCCCTGTCACAGACGGCCTCGGCGAGCACCGCCGTGTAGCGCGGCGGATAGGCCCGCCGCAACACCTCCTGCCGCAGCGCCCGGGCACGCACCTCGGCCTCCACGTCGACCTCGGGCGTGAGCTGCGCGCCGGCCGCGACCAGCACCCGGGCGTACGCGGGCGTCTGGAGCAACCCCGGCACGATCGCCGGCTGGTATTCGACGATGTCGGCGGCACCCGCCTCCAACTCGGCGTAGGTGCGCTGCCGTTCGCTCATCTCGCCCAGCGTCTTCCACCAGCCGCGGCTGGTCGCCGCGTCCCGGGCGATCACGATCAGCGCGTCCCGGGCGGGCGAGGGCACCTTGTAGATGTCCAGCAGATCGAGCACATCGGCGAGGTCAGGGCGGCTCTGACCCAGCTCGATGCGGGACAACTTCGACGTCGAGGCCCAGCCCAGCCGGTCGCAGACCTGTTCCAGGGTCAGCGCCTCGCGCCGGCGTAACTGGCGCAACTCTGCGCCGAGACGTGCACGTCGAATGACAGGACTTGTTGGCAGCGGCATCCCGGCCTCCCCACCGAGGGAGAGTACGCAGGACGATCACCCAGTGCAATAGCTCGCTCGCGCACCGCAATCAGTGGAGATGGTGCCGTCCGGCGGTCGGACCGGCCATCGTCCGGCGTTTCCGCACGTCAAACGGGGTGTCGAGCCGTGCTGCCCAGTCCCGTGCACCGGAGTCCCGCGCACCTGGAGTCCCGCGTGGGACGGGGCCCTGCGGTGCGGCGCGGCCCTGGAGTGCGACGCGGCCTCGCGTGCGGCGCGGCCCTGGAGTGCGACGCGGCCTCGCGTGCGGCGCGGCCCTCGGTGCTGCGCCGCCCGGCAGTGCGGCACGGCTTCCGGCGTGCCGCGCGGTTGGCTCAGGGCCGGTAGGTGCCGAAGGACCAGACGGTGCCGGCCAGGTCGCGGGCGGCGTAGTCACGGGAGCCGTAGTCGGTGTCGAACGGCTCGCGCGTGATCTCGGCACCGGCGGCGCGTGCCCGGGCGCAGTGGGCGTCGACGTCCGGCACCGCCACGTAGACCGACCAGTCGTCGTCGGCCGGTCGAGTTGCCGCGTCGGCCCGGCCACCCAACATGATCATGCCGGTGTCGAGGACGAGTTCGGCGTGCGCGACGGTGCCGTCCGGCGCCTCGTGCACCGAATGCACCTGGAAGCCGAAGGCGGAGCAGAGCCAGTCGATGGCGGCGCGGGGATCGGGGTAACGGAAGATCGGGTAGACGGTTCGCATGCCCCGATTCTGCTGCCGGCGGCCCCGATCCGGATTGGACGAATGTGACCTCGGCGCGTCCCCTGCCGACCGAGTGGTGTCAGCCGGCCCGAGCGCGGGCGGCGAGCAGGGCGGCCGGAGTGGCCCCCGCGAACTGGCGGAAGTCCCGAATGAGGTGGGACTGGTCGTAGTAGCCGTAGCGTGTCGCCACCGTGGCCCAGTCGACGGCGCCCACCTCGCGCTGATCGGCGCCGACCGGCGCCCCGGCGGTCGGTCCGACGTCGGCGAGAACCGCGTACGCCCGCTGGAAACGCAGCAACCGGGCGGCCATCTTGGGCGGCAGACCAACCTCCTGCCGGAACCGGGACGCGAGGTGTCGCCGGCTCCAGCCCAGCTCGTCGGCCAACACACCGACACTCCCCTGCCCACCGCCGGAGACGAGCCACCGCCACGCCCAGTCGAGCCGGGCGTCGACCGGAGGGGACGCCGCCAGCCGGGCCGCGAGGACCCGGTCGAGCAGGGCGAACCGCTCCGGCCAGCCGGGCGTCTCCGCGAGCCGGCCACGCAGCCGATGCAGCCAACGGCCCGGGAGTTGCCCGACGTCGACGGCCCGGTTGGTCAGCTCACTCAGCGGCAGGCCGAGCAGCCGTCGGGCGGTCAGTGGGGCGAGCAGCAGCTCGACGCCCTCCCCCACACCCACAGTGCGCGTGGTGCACCAGCCGTCGAAGGTGCCGGCCACGAACGAGTCGACCATCGTGACGCCGCGCTGCGTGCTGCGCGGGTCGGTCACGTCCAGCGGAGCGCCCCAGCCAAGGATCAGCACCACGAAGACGCCCGCCGACTCGCGGCGCACCAGCGGGATGTCCGCCCGTTGCCGGTAGCCGACGTACCGGTCGACGAACGGACGCAGGCTGACCTCGGGCAGGCCGAGGACGAACTCGTCGACCGGTGCCACCGCAGTCAACCCCGCCCGCCCTTCGCACGGTCGCGATCCGGCCGGCCGCGCCCCGGGGAGCGCTGATGGCCGGCCGGATGGCTGTCACTTCACGCCGGCGGCGTCCATGCCGCGCAGCTCCTTCTTCAGGTCGGAAACCTCGTCGCGGATCCGAGCCGCCAGCTCGAACTGCAACTCGCGGGCGGCGGCCAGCATCTGGTCGTTGAGCTCCTGGATGAGCTGGGCCAGGTCGGCGCGGGCCATCCCCTCCCGTGACGGGGTGGTGGTGGCGGACCGGCTCCGGCTGCGGGTCTCCTTGACCGGCGCCTTGCCTCGGGACAGCTGACGCACCGCGCCCCCGACGCGGGAGTTTTCGGTGTCCTCCGCCTCGCGGTAGATGTCGTCCAGGATGTCGTGGATCTTCTTGCGCAACGGCTCCGGGCTGATCCCGTGCGCCTCGTTGTGCGCGATCTGCTTGGCCCGACGCCGGTCGGTCTCGTCGATCGCCGCCGCCATCGACGGGGTGATCTTGTCGGCGTACATGTGCACCTGACCGGACACGTTACGGGCGGCCCGGCCGATGGTCTGGATCAACGACCGGCCGCTGCGCAGGAAGCCCTCCTTGTCGGCGTCGAGGATCGCCACCAGCGACACCTCGGGAAGGTCCAGACCCTCGCGGAGGAGGTTGATGCCGACCAGCACGTCGTAGTCGCCCTTGCGCAGCTCACGCAGCAGCTCCACCCGGCGCAACGTGTCGACCTCCGAGTGCAGGTAGCGCACCCGGATGCCGTTCTCGAGGAGGTAGTCGGACAGGTCCTCGGCCATCTTCTTGGTCAGCGTGGTGACCAGCACCCGCTCGTCGCGGTCGGTCCGTAGCTTGATCTCGTGCATCAGGTCGTCGATCTGGCCCTTGGTCGGCTTGATCACGACCTGCGGGTCGACCAGACCGGTCGGCCGGATGACCTGCTCGACGAACTCGCCCTGGGCCTGCTCCATCTCCCAGGTGCCGGGGGTCGCGGACAGGTAGACCATCTGGCCGACCCGCTCCAGGAACTCGTCGAAGCGCAGCGGCCGGTTGTCGGCGGCGCTGGGCAGCCGGAAGCCGTGGTCGATGAGCATCCGCTTGCGGGACGCGTCGCCCTCGTACATGCCGCCGATCTGCGGGATGGTCACGTGCGACTCGTCGACCACAGTGAGGAAGTCGTCGGGGAAGTAGTCGAGCAGGGCGTGCGGCGGGCTGCCGGGCAGCCGCCCGTCCATGTGCATCGAGTAGTTCTCGATGCCGGAGCAGAAGCCCACCTGCCGCATCATCTCGATGTCGTAGGTGGTGCGCATCCGCAGCCGCTGCGCCTCCAGCAGCTTGCCCTGGCGCTCCAGCTCGGCGAGGCGCTCGGCCAGCTCCACCTCGATGTCACGGATCGCCCGCTCCATCCGCTCCGGACCGGCCGCGTAGTGGGTGGCCGGGAAGATCACCAGCTGGTCGACCTCGCGGACCACGTCACCGGTCAACGGGTTGAGGTAGTAGAGCTTCTCCACCTCGTCACCGAACAGCTCGATGCGGACCGCCAGCTCCTCGTACGCCGGGATGATCTCCAGCGTGTCGCCGCGGACCCGGAAGGTGCCCCGCTGGAAGGCCATGTCGTTGCGGGTGTACTGGATGTCGACCAGCCGGCGCAGCAACTGGTCGCGGTCGAGCTCCTGCCCGATCTGCACCTTCACCGCCCGGTTGAGGTATTCCTCCGGGGTGCCCAGACCGTAGATCGCCGAGACGGTCGCCACCACGATCACGTCGCGCCGGGTGAGCAGCGACATCGTCGCCGAGTGCCGCAGCCGCTCGACCTCCTCGTTGATCGAGGAGTCCTTCTCGATGTAGGTGTCGGTCTGCGGGATGTACGCCTCGGGCTGGTAGTAGTCGTAGTACGAGACGAAGTATTCGACAGCGTTGTGCGGCAGCAGCTCGCTGAACTCCTTGGCCAGCTGTGCGCAGAGCGTCTTGTTCGGGGCGAGCACCAGGGTGGGGCGTTGCAGTCGCTCGATCAGCCACGCCGTGGTGGCGCTCTTGCCGGTGCCGGTCGCGCCGAGCAGCACGGTGTTGCGGTCGCCGCGCCGAACCCGACGCTCAAGATCGTCGATGGCCGCCGGTTGGTCGCCGGCCGGCTGAAAGTCACTGACGACCTGGAAGCGGCTGTCCAGCCGAGGAATGTCGAGCGCCATACCGTCAACGGTACGCCGGAGGTCCGACAGGAACGGCCGTCACGCCAGGTACGTGATCAGCTTCAATATTCCCATTGTGTGGCCCATGTCACCGGGACTACCCTCTTCATGTAGGCCGCTCGCGGCGGCCGACCGGGCAGGTGGCCAGGCCGTCACATCACGGCCGGTCGCCCCCGGCACTGCGGTCGCAGCACCCGGCTCGCCCGGCGTGCGCACCCGTGTGGTCGCGCTCGAGGCGCAGACCGGCCGCCGCGAGCGCCCCTGCTCGTCACCCCGACGCCTCCCCGCCCGTTTCATCTCCGTGGACACCTCTCCGACCCCGGCACCCGACACCACTCCCCGCAGCGCGCCCCGGCCGGACGTCACCGCCGCCGAGCGGCCCAACTCCCCCAAGGTCGGGCGGTCAGGCAGCGGGCGGCACCGCTCCGGCACCGCCTCAGAGACCACCCGGAGCACGGACACCGGAGTCGGTTCCACCACCGGCCGGCCCACCGGCGCCCGCCGAGCCGCCACCGACCGCCCGACCGACGCCGCAGCCAGCGCCAGCCGACCTGCAAACGCCCGCTCGACCAGCCCAGGGCAGCCCACCGCCGCTCAGCGAACCGGCAGTGGGCGCAGGCCCGACAAGGACCGGACCACCGGCGGCCAGGTGCCCACGGAGATCCGGGCCACCACCGGCGACGGGCCCACGGAGAACCGGACCACCACCGGCCAGGGCCCCACGCAGAGCCGAACCCTCACCGGGCGAGGTCCCGGGACAGCCGGGACGACCACCCGCCGCGAGGCCACTGCCGAACCCCCCACCGACACGGCGGACGCCACCGGCCCGGCCCCGGTCAGCCGCCGCAGACGTACCCTGCTGCTGTTGCTCGCCCTGACCGCCGCGACGTCCGCGACGGCGCTGGTGCTCGGGTTGTTGAGCTGGGCGCCCGACCCGCCCGAGCCGACCCGGCCGCTGACCCTCGCGGAGGGCGAGCGGCTGGCCGCCGTGCGGGTCACCAACCTCCGGGACCTGCGCGCCGGAGTCCGCATCACCGCCGGCGCCGACGCCGCCCGGATCGAACTGGTGGGCTGGGTGGACTGGTCGCGGTCACTGCTCTACCTCGATGTGGGTGGGCCGGGCGCGGGCGCCGAACGCGGGCTGGTGCAGCGGGTCGGCCCGGTCCTGGTCATCCGGCCCGACCCGGCAGCAGTGCCCACCCCCGCCGCGCCGCCCCTGCTGCCTCCGGCGGACCGTTGGCGGCTGCACCGACTGGCACCCGGGACGAACCTGGCACCCGTGCTCGACCTGCTCCTCGACCTCGCCGCCGACCGTCCGGACCAGACCCAGGCGGTGCCCGGCAGCGGTGCGCGTTGGATCGCTCAGGACACCGTGGCGGCCGGTCCGGTGGACGTCCTTGAGGCGTCGCTGCCGGCCGGACCGCCACGCCGTAGCCCGGCTTTCGGCAGCACGGTGGCACCCACGCCGAGCGCCGCGCCGGCGAGCACCGACCCGAACGGGCAGACCCGGTTCTGGCTCGACCAGGACGCCCGACTGCACAAGCTGGTGACCCGGTTGCCCGGCGTCGGCCCGGTCACGATGATCCTCAACCGGGCGGACCGGCCGACGCTGCGTCCGGTGGACGCACTCGGCGGCCGGCCCGGCCTGCCCCGCGCGCTGACCGACGCCGAGCGGCGTCGACTGGACCGGTTGCCGGCCCGGCTCCGGGCCCAGCGCGGTGCGACGATGACGCTGACCGCGCCCGTTGGCACGGACACGAACCTGCGGGGCGCTGGCTGGGTGAGCTGGACCACGGGTACCGCGTACCTCGCGGTTGCCGACCTGGGCGTGCCGGACCGCCGGACCCTGCTGCGGCGCGACACCGCCGGTCTGGCCCGGGCAGATGTGCCGGCGGCCGCCGCTGGTGGCGGCACCGCGGAAGCGCCCGGCCGACCACCGCTGCCGCCCCCGGCCGGGCCCTGGCGGGCCCAGCGATCGGGCGGCGACGACCTGAACGTGCTGGTCGAGGCCGCGGTGGCCGCCGGGTCGGTCGGGCCACCAGGAACGGCCCTCCGGGTACGCGAGGACGTCACCGCCGGACGGACCGTGGACGTCGTCGAGGTGGGTCCGGCCGACGCCCGACTGCGTTACTGGATCGACCGCGACGGGTCGCTACGCCGGCTGGAGCTGCACACCGATGCCAACGCGTGGGCCCAACTGGACCTCCAGCCCGCCGTGGTGCCCCGACTGATTCCAGTGCCCCGCCCGGCCGCCAAGCCTCGACCCACGACACCTCGGCCCCGCTGAGCGGTAACGCTCAGGGCCGCCAGCCGGTCTGCTCGGCCCACTGCTCCGCCCGCAGGTACTCCTCGTCGAACCACGGGTCGCGCGCCGTGCCCGAATCGCCAGCGTCCGGTGCGGCGTCGACCAGGTCCCTCTTGAGCAGCAGGTACGCGGCCCGCTGATCCGGGTCGGCCCGCAGGTGGTCGCGCATCAGCAGCGCGTACCGCCAACCCGGCGAATCGGCCACCCGCACGTGCAGGCGAACCGGGCGGGCCGGGTCCGCGCTGCCGTGCAACCTCTTCTCCCACCGACCGCTGCCGGCCGGGCGTGGGTCGTCCCACCAGTGCCCCGGCACCCGGGGGAACCCGGCGTTCGCCAGCCGGTCGACCAGCGGCCCGTCGGCGTCGGCGAGGCTGCGCACGGCCACCTGCACGTCGATGACGTCCTGGGCGGCGAGGCCGGGCAACGCGGTCGAGCCGATGTGGTCGATCCGCAGGGCGTCCGAGCCGAGCGTGTGCCGGATCCGGGCGGCCAGCCGCTCGTACTGCTCCGGCCAGCTCGCGTCGGTCCCCGCCGGGTCGACCCGGCCCGGCAGGACCACCCGCCGCTCGCGCAGATTGTCCTCGTAGGGCAGCAGCCGCTGCCGCCAGAGCTCGTCGACGGCGTCGTGCAGATCCGCCAGGCTGCCGTCGTTGGTCAGCACCACGTCCGCGGCGGCTCGTCGACGGGCGTCGTCGGCCTGGGCGGCGATCCGCCGCTCCGCCTCCGCGCGATCCATCCCCCGGTCGCGCGCCAGCCGCTCCAGTCGGGTCGTCACGGCCGTCTGCACCACGATCACCAGGTGGTACGTGGGCGCGAGCCCCACCTCGACCAGCAGCGGCACGTCGTTGACGACGATCGCGCCGGGTGCCGCCGCAGCGGCCAGCTCTGCGGTGCGAGCCCGAACCCGGGGGTGGGTGATCGACTCCAGCCGACGGCGGGCCTTCTCGTCGGCGAACACCACAGCGCCCAGCGCGACACGGTCCAATGCACCATCGTCGTCCAACACCGCGTCGGAGAAGGCCGCAACGATCTCGGCCAGTCCCTCAGTGCCCGGCGCCACGACCTCCCGGGCCACCTGGTCGGCGTCGATGAGCACCGCGCCCCGCTCGACCAGCCTCGCGGCCACCGCGCTCTTTCCCGACCCGATCCCGCCGGTCAACCCCACTCTCAGCACCCGACCAGTCAACCGGATCCCCGAGCCCGCCGCCAAACCCACCGCCATCGTCCCGACCGACCCGGCCCGAACGGCCGAGGCCCGCGCAGTCTGTCCGGGCCGACCCGGCCCTGCCCCGCCTCGTCTCGGACCGGGCTCGTCTCGGACCGGGCTCGTCTCCGACCGGGCCCGTCTCGGACCGGGCCCGTCTCGGCCCGGGCTGCTCCCACAACGAGCGGGCCTCACCCACGGCGAGGGCCCCGCCCCCAGCGATCCGAAGATCGCGGGGACGGGGCCCGTCGTCGTTCAGCGGGTCACTTACCGCCGGCGAGCTTCTCCCGCAGTGCGGCGAGCGCCTCGTCGGTGGCCAGCGTGCCGGCCGGCTCCTCGGCCTGCCGGCTCGGGGCCGGGCTGGACGAGGAGGTGGTGCCACCGCCGCCACCGGCAGCGGCCGGGACGACCGGAGTCGGGTTGGCAGCGGCCTCGGCGTCGGCAGCCCGAGAGGTCTGCACCTGCTTGGTGTGGGCCTCCCAGCGCAGACGAGCCTCGGCGTACTGGTTCTCCCAGGTCTCGCGCTGCTTGTCGTACCCCTCGAGCCACTCGCCCGTCTCCGGGTCGAAGCCCTCCGGGTAGATGTAGTTGCCCTCGGTGTCGTACGTCGCGGCCATGCCGTAGAGGGTCGGGTCGAAGTGCTCCTCGCCCTCGACGAAGCCCTCGTTGGCCTGCTTGAGCGACAGCGAGATCCGGCGGCGCTCCAGGTCGATGTCGATGACCTTGACCATGACCTCGGAGCCAACCTGGACGACCTGCTCCGGGATCTCCACGTGGCGCTCGGCCAGCTCGGAGATGTGGACCAGGCCCTCGATGCCGTCGTCCACGCGGACGAACGCACCGAACGGAACCAGCTTGGTGACCTTACCCGGCACGATCTGCTGGATCGCGTGGGTGCGGGCGAACTGCCGCCACGGGTCTTCCTGGGTCGCCTTCAGCGACAGCGAGACCCGCTCGCGGTCCAGGTCGACGTCCAGGACCTCGACCTCGACCTCCTGGCCGACCTCGACAACCTCGGACGGGTGGTCGATGTGCTTCCAGGACAGCTCGGAGACGTGCACCAGACCGTCGACGCCGCCAAGGTCCACGAAGGCGCCGAAGTTGACGATCGAGGACACGACGCCCTTGCGGACCTGGCCCTTCTGCAGCTTGTTGAGGAACTCGGTGCGCACCTCGGACTGCGTCTGCTCCAGCCAGGCCCGGCGGGACAGGACCACGTTGTTGCGGTTCTTGTCCAGCTCGATGATCTTGGCCTCGAGCTCACGCCCGACGTACGGCTGCAGGTCGCGCACACGACGCATCTCGACCAGGGACGCGGGCAGGAAGCCCCGCAGCCCGATGTCGAGGATGAGGCCGCCCTTGACCACCTCGATGACCGAACCGCGGACGACGCCGTCCTCGTCCTTGATCTTCTCGATCGTGCCCCAGGCCCGCTCGTACTGTGCCCGCTTCTTGGAGAGGATCAGACGACCCTCCTTGTCCTCCTTCTGGAGGACCAGGGCCTCGATGTGGTCGCCAACCGTCACAACCTCGGCGGGGTCCACGTCGTGCTTGATCGACAACTCCCGAGAGGGGATGACACCCTCGGTCTTGTAGCCGATGTCGAGCAGGACCTCGTCCCGATCGACCTTGACGACGGTTCCTTCGACAATGTCGCCGTCGTTGAAGTACTTGATGGTCTCGTCGATCGCGGCGAGGAATGCCTCCTCGGAACCGAGATCGTCGTGGGTGACCCGGGTGGCGCTCGAGGGGGCCTCGATGCTGCTCGTCATGTGGGCGGTTGCTCCGGTCGGTGGGTTGTCACAGCAGGCTGGTGTCGCAGTGACCTGTTCGCGCCAGCGGATCCGCCGCCGGGCACACCGAACGATCGCCTAGTGAGATCATGATGTGGCTCCGACGACCGCGTACCTGCTCCCTGCCGAGGCAACGCGATCCGCGAGCGCATCGTCTAGCCTACCGTGCGCATTACCACAGCGTGCAAGCCCTCCCGGCTTCTCTCCGTGCGGTGACCTGCGAAAGGCGAACAATCGCCCGTAAACGGCCTCTGCTGTCTCGTGCGTCACAGCAGTCCCAGCCGTCGCATCATCCAGCGGACATGCGCTCCGCGTGATCGACCCGGTTTCCTGAACATCGGCGTGTCCCACCGGCCCGGACACCGCGACTTCACCGAAACCGAGTCGATCAGGCGTCACCGCGCGAGGAGTCGCAGGATCTAGGACGCGCCGCCGTACCGAACGGGGCGATGGGGCCTAGCGTGAGCGCCGTGGATGACGACAGCCGGGTCACCCGGCGCCGGGTGGGTGACGCCGAGGCCCGGCGGGCCAACCGCGGCTGGTGGGACACCGACGCCGACGACTACCAGGCCGAGCACGGCGCGTTCCTCGGCGACGTGGACTTCGTCTGGTGTCCGGAAGGGCTGCGCGAGGCCGACGCCCGGCTGCTGAGCGACCTGGCCGGGCGGCGGGTGCTGGAGGTTGGTTGCGGCGCGGCGGCCGCTGCCCGCTGGCTCGCCACCCAGGGTGCCCGGCCGGTCGCCTTCGACCTGTCCGCCGGCATGTTGAGGCACGCCGCCAAGGCCGCCGACGACACCGGGGTACGCGTACCGCTGGTGCAGGCCGACGCCCTCGCCCTGCCGTTCGCCGACCGGTCGTTCGACCTCGCCTGCACCGCGTTCGGGGCGATCCCGTTCGTGGACGACTCGGCGGCCCTGCACGCCGAGGTGCACCGGGTGCTGCGCCCCGGGGGGCGGTGGGTGTTCTCGGTGACCCACCCGATGCGCTGGATCTTCCTCGACGACCCGGGTGAGGGCGGGTTGACGGCTGTCCACTCGTACTTCGACCGCTCCCCCTACGTGGAGCAGGACGAGTCGGGCGTGGCCACCTACGTCGAGCAGCATCGCACCCTCGGCGACCGGATCCGTGAGCTGGTCGGCGCCGGGTTCCGACTGCTGGACCTGGTGGAGCCGGAGTGGCCGGAGGGGCACGAGGGGATCTGGGGGCAGTGGAGCCCGCTGCGCGGTCGACTCTTCCCCGGTACCGCCATCTTCGTCACCGAGAAGCCCGCGGAGTGAGCGCGTCGCACCCGCGGTCCGCCCTACGTCGCAGCGACCGCCGGTAGGCTCTTCCCATGAGGGCCGAGCCCATCCGGACATCACCTGGCCCCTGGTGTCCGGACCCGATGCGGCAGCAGCGTGCCGACTACACGCTGGAGGACCTGCTCACCCTGCCGGACGACGCCCCCCGTGTCGAACTCGTCGACGGAGTCATCCAGGTGACACCCTCCCCCACCCTGGGCCATCAAGACATCTCGTTACTGCTTGCGCACTGGCTGCTGCAACATGTGCCGGCCGACCTCCGGGTCGTGCAGGCCGTCGGAGTCGGGCTGAGTTCGAACACCAGCCGACAGCCCGACGTTCTGCTGCGGCGGGCAGGCGTGTCTTCCTCCCGATCCTCGCTGCGTCCGGCGGACGTGGTCCTCGCCGTGGAGATCGTCTCGCCCGGTACGCGACGGATCGACAGGTTCGCTAAGCCCGGCGAGTACGCCGCCGCCGGCATTCCGTTCTACTGGCGCATCGAGCAGGACCCGGTGCACGTCTACGCGTATCGGATCGGCGACCGGGTGGGTCCCGGCGGTGAGCGGCAGTACGAGCTGGTCGCCGACGGCGCCGACGTGATCGAGCTGGCCGAGCCGTTCGACATCAAGCTGCCGATCGCCGAGATCACCCCGTAGCGCGTCGCCGGAACGGCCGTTTCGCCGTCCCGGTGTCGGGTAGCCGAGGAGCATGGCCGAGCAGCGATTCCGCAGAGGCGACCAGGTTTCCTGGTCGGCCCACGGCAGCCGCGCGTACGGCGTGGTGCAGGAAAGGATCACCGAGCGGACACGGATCCGCGGGCGAGCCGTGAACGCGGCCCCCGATGACCCGCAGTACCGGGTTCGCAGTGACGGAACGGGCCGCGACGTGGCCCACCGCCCCGAGGCGCTGCGTCATGAGCAAGGCTGACGACCCGGGCCGGGACACCTACCGGGAGTTCACCGAGGCGGTGAACATGAAGCCCGGCGAGCTGTCCACATGGCTAGAAACCGACGAGTCGAAGCAGGTCGGCTGGCACAAGGGCGGCCGTTCCGGTGGCGGCGAGTCCGTCGGCCACGAGTCCGGCCGGAAGATCATCAACCTGTTGCGTCGTAAACACGGGGACCTGTCCGAGGGCGACTACAAGCACATGCGCAAGGTGGTCGGCTACGTCCGACGACACATGGCGCAACGCCCGTCCGGCAACGTCCGCGACACCAAGTGGCGCTGGTCCCTGATGAACTGGGGCCACGACCCCCTGAAGTAGCCCGTGAGCATGCCCGAACCACGTCACTCCACAGCAAGATCCGCACAACTTCGGCGAAGTTGGTGCCTCAGAACCCCGCGACCCAGCACTTTCCCCGAAGTTGCGCGGATCTTGGGCCGGCGTCGGCGCACGGCGGCGCGGCGCGGCGCGGCGTGGCGCGGCGCGGCGTGGCGTGGCCCAGCGCGGACCTTGCGATCAAGAAAGCGGCGAACATCGGCGCGCACGACGTGGACCTGGCGACCCGGCGTCAGCAGACGGCGACGAAAGCGGCGCAGACCTGGCGATCAAGAATGTTGTCCACCAGGCCGAGCTGGACCGACCGCAGGGACCTCGTCGGGTTCCGGGGCAGCCCGACCCGCGCAGGGATCAAGCCTGACCGCCCGGAGCGGGTCGGGCTGCCCCGGAACCCCCAACCGCGACCGACCCAGGAACCCCGACCGCGGCGAAGCCCGAAGTCCAACCGCGATCGCGACCGCCAAAAGGCTCAGTGGTCAGCGCTGTTCCAGTCCCGCCCCTCACCCACGGACACCTCCAACGGCACCGACAAGGGGTACGCCCCGCCCATCTCGTGCCGGACCAGCGCCTCCAGAGCCTCCCGCTCACCGGGGGCCACCTCGAAGACCAACTCGTCGTGCACCTGCAGCAGCATCCGCGAGCGCAGCCCGGCCTCACGCAGCGCGGTGTCGACGTGCAGCATCGCCACCTTGATGATGTCCGCCGCGGAGCCCTGGATCGGGGCGTTGAGCGCCATCCGCTCGGCGATGTCGCGGCGCTGCCGGTTGTCGCTGACCAGGTCGGGCAGGTAGCGGCGGCGACCCAGGATGGTGGAGGTGTAGCCGTCCTGACGAGCCCGGGCGACCACCTGGTGCAGGTAGTCGCGCACCCCGCCGAACCCGGCGAAGTAGTTTTCCATCAGCCCGCGCGCTTCTTCGGTGTTGATCCCGAGCTGCTGGGACAGGCCGAAGGCGCTCAGCCCGTACGCCAGGCCGTAGTTCATGGCTTTGATCTTGCGGCGTTGGTCGGGGGTGACCTGGTCGAGCGGCACCCCGAAGACCGACGAGGCGGTGGCCGCGTGGAAGTCGGCGCCGGAGTTGAAGGCGTCGATCAGCGCGTCGTCCGACGACAGGTGCGCCATGATGCGCATCTCGATCTGGCTGTAGTCGGCGGTGAGCAGGCACTCGTAGCCCTCTCCCACCACGAAGGCCCGGCGGATCCGCCGGCCCTCCTCGGTGCGGATGGGGATGTTCTGCAGGTTGGGCTCGGTGGACGAGAGTCGACCGGTGGCCGCCACCGTCTGGTTGAAGGTGGTGTGGATCCGGCCGTCGTCGGAGACCGACTTGAGCAGACCGTCCACTGTCGACTTGAGCTTGGCGACGTCGCGGTGGCGCAGCAGGTGGGCCAGCACGGGGTGCGGCTGTTGCGCATAGAGCCACTGCAGGGCGTCGGCGTCGGTGGTGTAACCCGTCTTGATCTTCTTGGTCTTCGGCAGGCCCAGCTCGGTGAAGAGGATCTCCTGCAGCTGCTTGGGCGAGCCGAGGTTGAACTCCCGGCCCACCGCCTCGTACGCGCCCTGAGCGGCGGCCTTCACCTCGGCGGCGAAGTGCGCCTCCAACTCGGACAGATAATGCGTGTCGGCGGCGATGCCGGTGCTCTCCATGCCGGCCAGCACCCGCATCAGCGGCAGCTCGACCCCGGCCATCAGGCGGGCGGACTGCTCGCCGTCGCGGGACAGCTCAGCGTCGATCGCGTCGGCCAGGTCGAGGGTGGCCCGGGCCTGGAGCATCAGGTTCTGCTCGACCACACCCTCGTCGCCCAGCCCGTCGAGGGTGAGCTGGCCGGACTCCGGGACGTCGACGCGCAGCTCCCGGTGCAGGTAGCGCAGCGCCAGGTCGGTCAGGTCGTAGGACCGCTGGTCGGGGCGGGCCAGGTACGCGGCGATCTGGGTGTCGCGGACGATGCCGGCGAGCTGCCAGCCGTGCGCGGCGCAGGCCAGCACGGCCGGCTTGCTGTCGTGCAGCACCTTGGGGCGCTGCTCGTCGGCCAACCAGCTGGCCAGGGCGCCCTCGTCGGTCGGGTCGAGCGTTGCCGGGTCGACCCAGGCCGCCGCACCGCCGGCGGTGGCCAGCGCGAGACCGGTGATCGAGGCGGTGTGCCGGCGGTTGGGGCCGGTGTCGAGCTTGACCGCCAAACCGACGGGGGTGCCGGTCGGCGCGTGCGTCGTCAGCCAGCCAGCCAGCGTGCCGGGCTCGGTGAGCACCTCGCCGGTGAGGTCGAACCCGGACTCGGCCTCCGGCTCGACCGCCTCCAGGTACTGGTAGAGGCGGTCGCGCAGGATGCGGAACTCCAGGGTGTCGAAGACCTGGTGCACGGCCTCCCGGTCCCAACCGGTCCACCGGGCGTCCTCCGGGCGCAGCGGCAGCTCCAGGTCGGAGACCAGGCAGTTGATCTCGTAGTTGCGGATCACGTCGGCGAGCCGCTCGCGCAGGCTGTCGCCGGCCTTGCCCTTGATCTCGTCGGCACGGGCGATAACGCCCTCCACGCCGCCGTACGTGATGATCCACTTGGCTGCGGTCTTCGGGCCGACGCCGGGGATGCCGGGCAGGTTGTCACTGGTCTCGCCGACGAGCGCGGCGAGGTCCCGGTACTGCTGTGGCGGAACGCCGTACTTCGCCTCGATCGCCGCCGGGTCCATCCGGGCCAGGTCGGAGACGCCCTTACGCGGGTAGAGGACGGTGATCTGGTCGTCGACCAGCTGGAACGCGTCCCGGTCGCCGCTGCTGATCAGCACCGTCATGCCCTGGTCGCGGGCCTGGCAGGCGAGCGTGGCGATGACGTCGTCGGCCTCGAAGCCCTCTTTTTCCACCACTGGGATCTGCAGCGCGGCCAGGACCTCCTTGACCAGGCTGACCTGCCCCTTGAAGTCGGTCGGGGTCTCGCTGCGGCCGGCCTTGTACTCCGCGTACTTGTCGGTGCGGAAGGAATGGCGGGAGACGTCGAAGGCGACGACGATGTGGGTGGGCTGCTCGTCGCGCAGGACGTTGATCAGCATCGAGGTGAAGCCGTAGACCGCATTGGTCGGCTGACCCGTCGTGGTGGAGAAGTTTTCCACAGGCAGGGCGAAGAAAGCCCGGTATGCCATGGAATGTCCGTCGACGAGGAGCAGGCGCGGCGTCGTAGCTGTCACGGCAGCGACTCTAGCCCGTCGCACCGACATCCCTGGCCGGCGGCACCGGGTGACACGACGCCGAAACGGCGTCCGCTCCGAACGCCGACGGCCGGCCACCCCGTGCAGGGATGACCGGCCGTCGCTCGGGTGGCTCAGGCCACGCCGAGGTACGCCTCCTTGACCGACGGATCGTGCAGCAGGTCCTGACCGGACCCCTCCTTGACGATCTGACCGGTCTCCAGCACGTAGCCGCGGTGTGCCCGCGACAACGCCTGCTGGGCGTTCTGCTCCACCAGCAGGATGGTGGTGCCCTGCTGGTTGATCTCCGTGATGATGTCGAAGATCTGCCGGATCACCAGCGGGGCCAGACCCATCGACGGCTCGTCGAGCAGCAGCAGCTTCGGACGGCTCATCAACGCCCGGCCGACCGCGAGCATCTGCTGCTCGCCGCCGGAGAGCGTGCCGCCGGCCTGCTTGCGCCGCTCGGCCAGCCGCGGGAAGAGGGTCAGCACCCGCTCCAGGTCGGCGGCGATGCCGGCGGAGTCCCGCCGGGTGTACGCCCCCATGTCCAGGTTCTCCATCACCGTCATACCCGGGAAGATCTGCCGCCCCTCTGGCGACTGACACAGCCCCCGGACCACCCGCAGGTCGGCCCGGAGCTTGCTGATGTCTTCACCATTGAAGGTGATCTTCCCGTTGGCGAGCGACCGGGTCCCGGAGATGGCCCGCATCGTGGTGGTCTTACCGGCGCCGTTCGCGCCGATCAGGGCCACCACCTCACCCTCGTTCACGGTGAGGCTGATGCCGTGCAGCGCCTCGATCCGGCCGTACGCGACGGCGACGTTCTCGAGCTCAAGCAGCGTCATCGGCTGGCTCCCCCAGGTATGCGGCGATCACCTTCGGATCGCGGCTGACCTCCGCGGGCGCACCCTCGGCGATCTTGCGGCCGAACTCCAGCACCACGATCCGGTCGGTGACACCCATGACCAGCCGCATGTCGTGCTCGATGAGCAGCACGGTCAGGCCCATGTCGCGGATGTTGCGGATCAGGGTGAGGAGCTCCTCCTTCTCCGCCGGGTTGAAGCCGGCGGCCGGCTCGTCCAGGCAGATCAGCTTCGGCTCGGTGGCCAGCGCGCGGGCGATCTCCAACCGGCGCTGGTAGCCGTACGGCAGGTTGCGTGCCTCGTCGTTGGCCCGGTCGGCGATGCCGACGAAGCGCAACAGCTCGAGCGCCTTGGCCTCGGCGGCCCGCTCCTCGAGGATGTGCCGGGACAACCCGAACGTCTTGGCGAACGTCCGGCGAATCTCCTGCCACGACCGCTGGATGCCCGACTCGGCGGTGACCTGCGGCAACTCGTGCTGCTTCGGCCTGCGCCGAGGCAACCGGAAGAGCGCCCCGGGCACGCTGGTCTTGTGCCGGGAGTCGGTGCCGACCATGACGTTCTCCAGCGCCGTCATCTCCGGGAAGAGACGGATGTTCTGGAACGTCCGGGAGATGCCCAGCTGGCTGATCTGGTGCGGCTTGCGGCCGGTCACCTGCTGGCCCTGGAACCGGACCGCTCCGGAGGTCGGCTTGTAGACCCCCGTCATCACGTTGAAGCTGGTGGTCTTGCCGGCGCCGTTGGGCCCGATGAGACCGAGGATCTCGCCCTCGTAGATCTTGAAATTGATCTTGTCGAGGGCCACCACGCCGCCGAAGCGGAGCGTGACGTCGTCGACTTCGAGCAGTACCGACCGGGGCCCCGGCTGGGCCGGGATCTTCGGCGCGGACGTGCTGGTGGTCTGGTCAGACATGAGCAGGCGCCTCCTCTGCCTCGGCCGCGCGGTCCTTCAACTCACGGGCCCGCCGCCGGCTGGGGATCAGGCCCTGCGGACGCAGGATCATCACCAGCACCATGGCCAACCCGAAGACCAGCCACCGGTAGTCGGCGAAGTCGCGGAACCGCTCCGGCAGGTACGCCAGCAGGACCGCGCCGAGCGAGACGCCGATCATGTTGCCGGAACCGCCGACCACGACCATGGCGACGAAGAGGATCGAGAGGTTCGCGTTGAACTGGGTCGGGTCGATGAACGCGTTACGGCTGCCGAAGAGGAAGCCCGACAGGCCACCGAGCGCCGCGCCCATGGCGAACGCCCACAGCTTGAACTTGAACGGATACACGCCCATCACCGCGGCGGCGTCCTCGTCCTCACGGACCGCGAGCCACGCGCGACCGACCCGGCTGTGCTCCAGCCGGCGAACCAGGATCACCATCAGCAGTACGAAGGTGATCGCCAGCCAGTACCAGGGCTTCGCGTCGATCAGACCGAAGACCTTGTTGTCCGCCGACGGCGGACCCTCCGGACCCGGAATGGCCGAGATGCCGACCGGACCGTTGGTGACGCCGGTGGCGTTGCGGGCGACGATGCGGATGATCTCACCGAAGCCGAGTGTCACGATGGCCAGGTAGTCACCGCGCAACCGAAGCGTCGGCCAACCCAGCAGCACACCGGAGATCATCGTCAGCACGATCGCGAGCAGGAGACAGATCCCCCAGGTCACCGCCCAGGTCGGCGGCAGGTTGAACTCCTGCTGGATCCACTTGACGACCGGCGAGTTCACCGAGCCGAAGAGCGCCACGCTGTACGCGCCGATGGCGAAGAAGCCGATGTAGCCGAGGTCGAGCAGGCCGGCGAGGCCGACCACCACGTTCAGACCGATCGCGACAAGCACATAGATGGCGCAGATGAAGAGCACACCCGCCCAGTTGTTGCCGCCCTCGATCGAGTCGGTACGCAGGTTGTTCAGACCGGGGATCATGAGACCGCCGGGCAGCTTGCCCAGGTACGGCAGGTGGTAGACGAAGACGAGCAGAGCCACCACACCGATGGCCTTCTGCCACTTCGGCAGGGCCTGCCAACGGTCGCTGACCGAGGTCAACAAACCGACCCGGCGGCGGTCTGCGGAGCGAATCTTGTCGATCATGCGCGGGCCCTCCCGAGCGACTCACCCAACAGGCCGGTGGGCCGGAACATCAGCACCACGATCAGCACCACGAAGGCGATGACGTCCTCCCAGTTGGACGCGAAGAGCGTCGCGCCGTAGACCTCGACGATGCCGAGGAAGAGGCCACCCAGCAGCGCACCGCGCAGGTTGCCGATGCCGCCGAGCACCGCTGCGGTGAACGCCTTCAGGCCGAGCACGAAGCCGATGCTGTTCTGCGTGAAGCCGAACCGCATGCTCCACAACAGCGCGGCGGCGCCGGCCATGATGCCTCCGAGCACGAAGATCAGCATGATCACGCGCTCCTGGTTGACGCCCATCAGCGCGGCGGTTTCCGGGTTCTGGGCCACGGCCCGCACACCCCGGCCGTACCGGGTGCGGTTGATGAACCAGTCCAGCAGCGCCATCATGGCCACGGCCGAGACGAAGACGATGAGCTGGATGTTCGTGATCGCCGTGTTGCCGATGGTGAACAGGGTCTCCTGCTGGATGATCGTCGGCATACCGACGATCTGCCGGGGTCGGCCGAACACATCCGGCAACGCGCCACCAAGCAGCTTGGGCAGGACCTGCCCGAACAGCTCCACGAAGACCAGCGACAGGCCGATCGCGGTGATCAGGAAGATCAGCGGCGGCGCGTTCTTGCGTCGCAACGGCCGGTACGCGATCCGTTCGAGCGCCAGGGCCGTGCCGCCGGAGGCCACCGCCGCGACGACCAGACCAAGCACCAGGAACAGGATCGCCTGGCCGATAGGCGGGTTATTTTGCACCCCGAGCTGGTTCCAGACGATCAGCACCGCGAAGGTACCGACCATGAACACCTCGGAGTGCGCGAAGTTGATCAGGCGAAGGACGCCGTAGACGAGGGTGTAGCCGAGGGCGATCAGGGCGTAGATCGCACCCTTGGACAGGCCGTCGACCGTGTGCTGGCCGAGATGGCCGATCAGTTCATCGAAATGCACCGGGGGTCTCCTTGAATCGAGTGCGGCCGGGGTGAAACACCCCGGCCGCACTCCATTGCGGGGGCGTCAGCTGAGCTTGAGCTCCTGCAGCGCTTCGATGGCCTCGCCCTTGATCTGGTAGGCCCAGATGACGACCTTCGTCGGGTCGACGTCACCCTTGGAGTCGAACTTGATGTACTTCGACACACCCTGCTTGTCGTACGACTTCACGAACGCCAGGATGTCCCCCCGGCTCTTCTTGCCAGCCTTGAAGGCGTCCAGGTAGATGGTGGCGCCGTCGAAGCCTTCCGCACCGTAGGAGCCCGGCGGGATGCCGAACTTCTTCTGGTAGTCGGCAGAGAAGGTGCCGCCAGCCTTGTCAGCCGGGAGGCACGGGCAGGTGATGATCGCGCCCTCGGCACCGCCGGAGGCACCCTTCGGGAACGCCGTGTCGTAGAGACCGTCCGGACCGACGAACTTGGCGTTGACGCCAGCGGCACGCATCTGCTTCACCAGCGGGGCGGCCTCACGGGTGTAGCCGCCGTAGAAGACGAAGTCAGCCTGCGAAGACTTGATCTTCGAGACGGTGGCGTCGAACTGCGTCTGCCGCTCCTGGATCTTGTCCTTGTTCACGACCAGCGGGCCGAGCTGCTTGCCCAGCTCGTCGGTGATACCGGCGCCGTAGGCGCTGGCGTCATCGACCATGAAGACCTTCTGCGCGTTCTGGGTCTTCAGGTAGCTCGCCACCGCACCGGCCTGCGTGCCGTCGTTGCCGACCACGCGGTAGAAGGACGTGTTGCCCTTCTGGGTCAGGTCGGTCCGGGTCGCCGACGGGCTGACCATCGCCAGGCCAGCGGCCTGGTAGATCGGCATCGTCGCGTCCGACTCACCGGAGAAGTGACCACCGATGACACCGAGGAACGAGTTGTCCCCCGCGATCTGGTTCGCGAACGGGGTCGCCACCGCGGGGTCACCCTGGGTGTCGAACTCCTGCATGGTGACCTTGCAGTCCGCGTTCGCCGCGTTGAACTGCTCCACGGCGAGCTTCGCGCCGTTGAGCGACGGGATCACCAGACCCGCGTTGTCACCAGTGAACGCGCCGAAGATCGCGATCTTGCCACCGCAGTCACCGGACGCGGTTCCACCCTCGCTGCCACCGGAATCCTGGCAACCAGCCGCGACCACCAGGGTCGCGGCGAGCGCAACGGTGCCCAGCGCCCGTACATAGCTTCGCCTCACGGCTTCAGACCTCCTCCAGATGCGGACGCGGCTGACCCGTTGCGACGGCGACAGCAGCAGACCGCAATTCCACCCACCCCGCAGGGACTGCCCCTGCGTTACGGCTCGTGATGGCGGAGCGTACCGACACCGCATACCGTCCCGGAAGACCTGAACGCTGGGTCTGCGAAACCGTTACGAAGACGTGGGCAATCATGTCGATGTCCGTAACAGGTGAATCCGCCGGACGGTCCTTAAATCCACGGCGGGTCGCAGTCCGTCCGCACCCGCCCGGACCGGGCACTGCTGCCGAAAAGGCCGATTGACCTGCTGAAACGCCTCAGCGGGACCACAACCGGACCCATGCACCACGTGAACGTCGGCGTTCAGACGCCCACACCGGCCGCCCACCACAGCCCGGCCCGCGTCCCGTCGTCGGCCGCCAACCACCACCGGTCACCCACCGCCACCAGCGTCACGTCCCGATCAACACCGGCCGGCACATCGAGCGGCGCCGTGACCTCCCGCCACGACCCGCCCCGGTCCGACGACACCCACACCGAGTGCCGCGCCCCGTCCGTCACCGCCGCGAACAACCGATCCCCGGACGACACCAGCGACGTCACACTCTGCACCCCGGCCCCGGCCCGCCGCCCGAACGTCCCGGCGGACACCCAACTCTCCGCCTCCTGCCGCCAGGCGCCGAACACCGCCCCACGCAGACCGACCGCCACCGCCACCCCGCCGACCAGCACCACCCGCTGCAACTCCTCGTACTCCGAACCGCCCGGCAGCACGGTGCGCCGCCACGACCGCCCGTCCGGTGACGACCAGACCGCCGGGTCACGGTCGATCCGGCCGGCTGGCAGAAGGCCGCCCACCGCCAACCAGCCCGACGACGTCGCCACCGAGTCGAACGCCCAGGTCACCCCCACCGCGTCACTCGCCAGCTCCGGCGCACCCTCGACCAGCGCGAACTCCGCCGCGTCCGGCGACGACACCCAGGAGGCCGCGCCCGCCGAACGGTTACCGACGATCAACCAGCCCTGCGCACCCGCCGTCAGGCGGGAAACGTTCACCGCCGTCGGCCCGCCGTACGTCTCGAACGACGCCTGCACCTCGAGCAGCGCACCGTCAGCCACCTGCCGCCAGGTGCTCACCCGCGGGTAGCCGTGCGCGCCACCGACCTTCGCGCCGATCAGCGCCGCCTTCCCGTCCCGGCAGGCCACCGACAGGAACACGTTCTGCCGACCGTAGAAGGACTCCGCGCGAATCGGCAGCAGCGTCCAGGTCGTACCGTCCACACTGGTCCAGGCCGCCGGACGCGTGCCGCCCTCGGCGTCGACGACGCCACCGACCACGAACCACCGATCCGCGCACGACGCCGCGTCACGTATCACTGGACGTCCCGCACCGCCCGGCGGCGCCGGCAGTGTCAGCGGCTGCCAAGCCGGCCGCAACGCCGGCGCGGCGGGCGTCGCCGACCCCGCGCCGTCGGGCGCGGCCGACCCGTCGCACCCGGCAAGCACCAGCGTGAAGAGGCCGAACACCGCGATCACCCGTCGGACGGACATCCGCCGATGCTAACCACCGGAGGCCGCTCACGGCGGCCCACACGGCCCGTTGTCGCGCGGAGCGCTCAGACGGTCGGCTGCTGCGACACCTCGCCGCCGGCGGTCTCCGCGAGGATCCGCTCGGCGACCTCCTTCATGGTCATCCGGTGGTCCATCGCCGTGCGCTGGATCCACTTGAACGCCTGCGGCTCGGTCATGCCATACGTGGTCATCAGCGCGCCCTTGGCGCGCTCCACCGCCTTGCGGATCTCCAGACGGTCGGTCAGGCTCGCGACCTCGGCCTCCAGGGCCGCGACCTCCGAGTAGCGCGACAGCGCGATCTCCACCGCCGGGACCAGGTCACTCTTCTGGAAGGGCTTCACGAGGTACGCCATCGCGCCCGCCGCCCGCGCCCGCTCCACCAGATCACGCTGACTGAACGCGGTCAGGATGATCACCGGGGCGATCCGGGCACCGGCGATGCGCTCGGCGGCGGCCAGCCCATCCATGATCGGCATCTTGATGTCGAGGATGACCAGGTCGGGCTTCAACTCCTCGGCGAGGCGAACGGCGGTCTCGCCGTCGCCGGCCTCCCCCACCACCTCGTAACCCTCTTCGACCAGCATCTCGGCGAGGTCCAGCCGGATCAGCGCCTCGTCCTCGGCGATCAGTACGCGCCTGCGCTCGGTATCCGTCGGCATCTCAGCCACCAGCCCTACCCCCACCAGTTCGAACGCGTCACCCGCCCAGCCGGGTGTCACCGCCCTCAGCGTAGTGGGTATCCTGTCAGTGCTGAATCAGGGAAGCGCCCTCGTAGCCCAACTGGCAGCAGGCAATGGTCTCAAACTCCATACAGTGTGGGTTCGAATCCCACCGAGGGCACCAAAATTTGTCGTACGGGTGTTCGAGAATCTTCTCGTGCATCCACCCGAGATACGTGCCCGTGCGCGACAGCTCTTCCTCGCTGGCGGCACGGTTGCCGACACCGCTCGTGCGGTCGGCCTGCCCTATCGGACCGTCTGGCACTGGTGCAACGACCGACCAGAGACGAAGTTCCAGGGCACCCAACACCGGTGTTTTCGCTGCCGTGACGGTGTCGACAGTCCGACAGACCCGCAGGCCTATGCCTATCTGCTCGGTCTCTACCTCGGCGATGGCCACCTGGTGACGACGGCACGCGTGCCGGTGTTGCGCATCTACTGCTCCGACGCATGGCCAGGGCTGATCGAGGCGTGCGACGTCGCCATGCGGGCCGTGCTCGCGGCAAAGGTGCAGCGTGTCCAGAAACAGGGTTGCGTGGGAGTACAGAGTTACGGTGTGCACTGGCCGTGCCTGCTCCCGCAGCACGGCCCCGGTAAGAAGCACGAGAGGCCGATCGTCCTGGCCGACTGGCAGCGACCGATTCTGGAAAACCACCCCGGTGACTTCCTGCGCGGTCTGTTCCACTCCGACGGCTGCCGCGTCGCCAACCGGGTGACAGTGCGCGGCAGGGCGTACGTCTACCCGCGGTACATGTTCGTCAACGAGTCGGCCGACATCATGCGGCTGTGCCAGTGGGGCCTCGACCTGCTGGGCATCGACTGGCGGATGAACCGGCGCAACTCGCTCTCGGTGGCGCGACGGGGCGCGGTCGCCGTGTTGGACCGGCACGTGGGCCCGAAGTCCTGACCGGTACCGCGCGGATCACACCGACCGTGGGAGCCTGGCCGCCAGGCGGCAGCGGGGTCGACGACAGGGGTGGGAACTGATGCGGGTGGTCATCTTCGGTGCGACCGGCATGGTCGGCCAGGGCGTGTTGCGGGAGTGCCTGCTCGCCGACGACGTGCGGGAGGTGCTGACTGTGGGTCGCCGGTCGACCGGTCGGCAGGACGCGAAGCTGCGGGAGCTCACGGTCGCGGACGTGGGTGAGTTGGATTCGGTGCGCGCCGAGTTGACCGGTGTGGACGCGTGTTTCTACTGCCTGGGCGTGTCCTCTCTGGGTCTGGACGAGGCGGCGTACACGCGGGTGAGCTACGACTACCCGCTCGCGGCGGCACGGTTGTTGGCGGAGGTGAGCCCGCAGGTCACGTTCGTCTACGTGTCGGGCCAGGGCACCGATTCGTCGGGTCGGGGTCGGGTGATGTGGGCGCGGGTCAAGGGTCGGGCCGAGAACGCGATCGTCGAGTTGCTGCCCAACGGCTACGCGGCGCGTCCCGGTTTCATCCAGCCGACCTACGGGGCGGTGTCGAAGACCCGGTTGTACCGGTTCGGGTACGCGGTCGCGCGGCCGCTCTTTCCGGTGTTGCGTCGGTTGCTGCCGAACCAGGTCACCACCACCGACGGGATCGGTCGGGCGATGCTGCGGGTGGCTCGGCAGGGCTCGCCGCGTCGGGTGTTGGGCAACCGCGAGCTGCGCTGACCGGGCCCGTCAGGCGATCGTGTCGAGGGCCTGGGCGAGGTCGGCGCGCAGGTCTTCGGGGTCTTCGAGACCGACCGAGAGCCGCAGCAGGGCGGCGACGGGTTTCGCGTCTCCCTCGACGGGTCGGTGGGTGAGCGAGGCGGGGTGCTGGATGAGGGTGTCGACGCCGCCGAGGGAGACGGCGTGGGTGATGAGGCGGCAGGCGCTGGTGACGGCGGCCGCGGCGGGTGCGCCGCCGCGTACCTCGAAGGCGAGCAGGCTGCCGGGTCCGGCCATCTGCCGGCCGACCAGCGCCGCCGGGTCGTACACCGAGGGGTGGTGCACCCGGTGTACGGCCGGGTGGTCGGCGAGCCAGCCGGCGAGTTTCTCGGCGCTGGCCTGTTGGGCGCGGACCCGCAGCGGCAGGGTTTGCAGGCCGCGGTGCAGCAGGTAGCCGCCGAGTGGGTGCAGGATCGCGCCGGTGACCGCGCGGACCTGGCGTAGTCGTGCGGCCCAGTCGGCGTCGCAGGCGACGACGCCGGCGAGCACGTCGCCGTGCCCGCCGATGCTCTTGGTGGCGCTGTGCAGGACGAGGGTGGCGCCGTGTCGGGCGGGTTGTTGCAGTACGGGGGTGGCGACGGTGTTGTCGACGAGCAGCGGGACGTCGCCGGCCGCGGCGGCGAGGGCGGCGATGTCGACCAGGTCGAGGGTGGGGTTGGCGGGTGTCTCGACGATGATCAGCGCGGTGTCGGGGCGGATGGCGGCGGCGACCTCGTCGGGGCGTGCCCAGGTGACTGTGGTGCCGAGCAGGCCGGTGGCGAGGACGTGGTCGGTTCCGCCGTAGAGGGGCCGGACGGCGACGACGTGCCGGCGGTTGTCGCGGGCGGCGGCGAGCAGGGTGGCGGTGAGGGCGGCCATGCCACTGGCGAAGGCGACGGCCTGGGCGGTGCCCTCCAGTTCGGCGAGGGCGGTTTCGAAGCGGGCGACGGTGGGGTTCCAGAGCCGTTGGTAGACGGCGCCGCCCTCGGCGGGGAGGGTGCCGCCGGTGGCGAGCTGCTCGTACGCGGCGCCGCCGTCGTCGACCGAGGGCAGTGGGTTGGTGGTCGACAGGTCGATGGGTGGCACGTGCACGCCGAGGGCGCGTAGGTCGTCGCGGCCGGCGTGTACGGCCCGGGTGTCCACCGTTGTCATGCCGGTAGCGTCGAACATCTACTGCCTGATGGGCAATGGTTCGGCAGATCATTCTGTCGATCGGCTTGGTTTTGGTGGCGGATTCGGGCGATGATGGCGGGATGCCTCCTGAGCCGAACGATGTGCGGCCGTATCCGGCCCTGGACGAGGTGGACCGCGCGATCCTGAGCGAGCTGGCCGCTGATGGTCGTCTGCCGAACAACGCCCTCGCCGAGCGGGTGGGGGTGGCGCCGTCGACGTGTCTGACGCGTACGCGGGCGCTGCGCGAGCGTGGCGCGATCCGTGGTTTCCACGCCGAGGTGGATCCGGCCGCGCTCGGCCTGCCGTTGCAGGCGTTGGTGTCGGTGCGGTTGACGGCGCACGAGCGGGCGGCGGTGGACGCGTTCCGGGCCCGGTCGGTGCGGCTGCCGGGGGTGGTGTCGGTGTTCCACGTGGCCGGCGCGGAGGATTACGTGCTGCACGTGCGGGCGGCGTCCGGTGACGCGTTGCGGGACTTCGTGCTGGACCATCTGGCGGTCGACCCTGTGGTGCAGCACACCCAGACCAGTCTGATCTTCGAGCAGGCGCGCGGGATGGGCTGAGCAGCGGGTGAGCTGGCCGACGAAAACCCGCGTGGCGGAACAAAGCCGCCCGTTGACGGGTTGGTTGACCTTGTGATCACCGTACCGTTGTCTGTTCTTGATCTTGCCCCGGTCGCCAAGGGCACCTCCGCTGGCGCGGCGTTGCAGGCCACCACCGAGCTGGCCCGACGCACCGAGGAGCTGGGCTACCACCGGTTCTGGGTGGCCGAGCACCACAACATGCCGGCGATCGCCAGCTCCGCGCCCGCGGTGCTGCTGGCGCACCTGGCCGCGAACACCTCGACGATCCGCCTCGGGTCGGGTGGGGTGATGCTGCCCAACCACGCGCCGCTGGTGGTGGCCGAGCAGTTCGGCACCCTGGAGGCGCTGCACCCCGGTCGCATCGACCTCGGTATCGGCCGGGCGCCGGGCACCGACCAGGTGACCGCGCTGGCGTTGCGGCGCACCATGGAGGGCCTGTCGGCGGAGGGCTTCCCCCGCGAGCTGGCGGACCTGATGAACTACTTCAGCGGGGAGAAGCCAGGGCAGATCGTCGCCACGCCGGGTCACGGTGAGCAGCCGGCCGTGTGGCTGCTGGGTTCCAGCGGTTTCAGCGCCCAGCTCGCCGGTCTCCTCGGCCTGCCGTTCTCGTTCGCGCACCACTTCAGCTCGGCGAACACCCTGCCTGCGCTGGCCCTGTACCGGCAGAACTTCCGGCCGTCGCAGTGGTTGGACAAGCCGTACGCGATGGTGGCGGTCAACGCGGTGTGCGCGGAGACCGACGAGCGGGCCGAGTGGCTGACGGGGCCCAGCGCGTTGTCGTTCCTGAAGCTTCGCTCGGGCCGGCCGGAGCCGCTGTCGACGCCGGACGAGGCGGCGGCGTACCCGTACTCGGAGTTCGAGAGGGAGTTCGTCCTGCAACGCCGAGACGGTCAGGCGATGGGTTCGCCGGAGACGGTACGCCGGCAGCTGACCGAGTTGATCGAGCGCACCGGCGCGGACGAGCTGATGCTGACCACGCTCGTGTACGACGTCGAGGACCGGGTGCGGTCGTACGAGTTGATTGCCGAGCAGGTGGCGGGCGGTCTGCACCGGGCGGCGTGAAACACGATCTTCACGTCAGCGTCACCCGGCCGACCCGGACGGTGCCTAATGTTGGTGCCGGTGGTGGTACGGCATTCTCGGTCGGGACGGGTCGAGAATGCCGCGGTGTGGCGCACCGGGCCGGAGCTGAGCGGATTCCGCGGCTGCGGCCCGGTGCCTGCCACCCTGGGCGGCCCCGTTCGGGACCACCAGGGGTCAGATCAGCGTAGGTAGATGTTCGGGGTGGGCGGGTCGGCCATCCCGTTGCCGATGAAGAACCCCGGGTGTGGCGGTTGGTTGTAGGCGGTGTTCTGCCACGCGATCGCCACCCGATACTGCGGGTCGTGCATCAGGGTGTGGATCCGCGTGCTGGTCGGTGTGGGCGTGCTGTAGACGCGCAACGCCCGGCTGTCGGTGGTTCGCCAGATCACCTCCTCACGCCAGTCGCCCAGGATGTCGCCGGAGAGCGCCGGTGTGGACTTGGTGCCGTTGTTGGACGCCACCCCGCTGCCGGTGAGCAGCCGGGTGTCGCCACCGGTGCCGTACTTGTCGATCTTCGTGGCGTCGAGCAGTTCCCGCACCGGGTCACCGTCCCACCAGGCGAGGAAGTTCGCCGACGACGGCTTGCGGCCGATGTTCTGCCCCCGGGTGTTGGCCAGCCCGGTGGCCGCCGACGACCAGGACTCCGCGCCGGGGCTGCCGGCCCAGATGTCCGCGGAGGCACCCCGGCCGTTGTCGCCGGAGGCCGGCGTGGACCAGAGGACCTGACCGGTACGGGCGTCGGCGAAGTAGGAGCTGGGCTTGCTGGCGTCCTCGTCGACCTTGAACACCTCCAGGCCGGCGCGGCCCGGGTCGAGGTCCCCGACGTGCATGGCGTCGCCGTGCCCGTTGCCGGTGGAGTGCAGCAGCCGACCGTTGTCGTCGATGGTGGCGGCCCCGTAGACGATCTCCTGCCGGCCGTCGGAGTCGACGTCGGCGACGGAGAGCTGGTGGTTGCCCTGCCCGGCGGCGGCGCCGTTGCCGGAGGCGTTCGAGTCGAACGTCCAGCGCTTGCGCAGCGTGCCGTCACGGAAGTCCCAGGCCGCGATCACCGCTCGGGTGTAGTAACCCCTGGCCATGATCAGGGAGGGGCGCTGCCCGTCGAGGTAGGCGGTGCCGGCGAGGAACCGGTCCACCCGGTTGCCGTACGAGTCGCCCCAGGAGGAGACGGTGCCGCGCGGCGGGTCGTAGTTGACGGTGGAGAGCACCGCGCCGGTCTGCCCGTTGAACATGGTCAGGTACTCCGGACCGGACAGCACGTAGCCGCTGGAGTTGCGGTGGTCCGCCGACGACGAGCCGATGACCTGGCCGGTGCCGGAACGGGTGCCGTCGGCGGTCTTCATGGCCACCTCGGCACGGCCGTCGCCGTCGTAGTCGTACACCTGGAACTGCGTGTAGTGGGCGCCGGCGCGGATGTTGCGGCCCAGGTCGACGCGCCACAACCGGGTGCCGCCGAGGGTGTACGCGTCGACGAGGACGTTGCCGGTGTAGCCGGACTGGGAGTTGTCCTTGGCGTTGGACGGCTCCCACTTGAGCACGATCTCGTAGCTGCCGTCGCCGTTGAGGTCACCCACCGAGGCGTCGCTGGCGCTGTAGCTGTAACTCTCGCCGCTGGGGGTGCTGCCGCCGGCCGGGACCTGCAACGGCACGTCCAGGTAGCCCGCGCCGAACTGCAACGCCGGTGCCGACGCCGCCTGCTCGGCGCCGTCCACCACGGCCCGCACGGTGTACGCCGAGCCGGCCGCCGCGCCGCTGTCGAGGTAGTTGGTGGCGCCGGTGATCGGGCTGGCGTTGACCTTTGTCGCCCCCCGGTAGAGGTTGAACGCGACCCCGGAGGTCTCGGTGCCGAGCAGCCGCCAGGAGACCAGGTTGCCGCTGCCGGAGCGGACACTGATCAACCCGCGGTCCAGGTTCTCCATCTGCAAAACGCCAGCCGACGGCGGCGGAGTGGTGGGTGGTGGCGTGGTCGGGGGTGGCGTGGTCGGGGGTGGCGTGGTCGGTTCGCCGGTGGGTGGGGCGCCGGTGCAGGTGGTGCCGTTGAGCCCGAAGCTGCCCGGCACCGGGTTGCTGCCGGTCCACGAGCCGTTGAAGCCGAACGTGGCGGTGCCGTTGGTCGCGATGGCGGCGTTGTGGTCGACGTTGCGGGCGGTGACCTGGGCACCGGACTGGGTGACGGCGGCGTTCCACGCCTGGGTGACCTGTTGCCCGGCGGCGTACGACCAGGTGAGGGCCCACCCGTTGACCGGGTCGCCGAGGTTGGTGACGGTGACGTTGGCGCCGAAACCGCCCTGCCACTGGTTGGTGATCTGGTAGTCGACCCGGCAGCCGACGGCGGCGGCCGAAGCGGCGACCGTGCCGAGGGTGCCGGCCACGACGGCGGCGGCCGTCGTACCGGCGAGCAGGATCAGCCGATGTCTGGACGGGTGCATGGACTGCCTCCGGGGATCCGGTGATGATCGCTGCGGCCCACTGACCCTGCCCGGGAAGCACAGTGGACCGGCCCGGCCGCGACTGCGGCGGACGGCGATCTGATCGGGGTTGAACGCCCTGGAACTCACGGATCCGGCTCACCGCGCATCGTAAGGCAAGCGCTTTCCGGTACGCAATATCGACGACCGTCGTTCATTTTCAGGTCTTGCCCCGTCAGGCGCCACCTGATCAACTCGTGGGTGTGAGCGCCCCACACATGAGCCCCGACGAGTTCCGCCGAGCCGGCCACGCCGTCGTCGACTGGATCGCCGACTACTGGGCGACTGTCGAACAGCGACCGGTCGCCCCGTCCGACCCGCCGGGCACCGTCGCCGCCGCCCTCCCCGCCACGCCACCGACCACCGGCGGCGAACCGGTCGAGGCGGTCCTCGCCGACCTGGACTCCATCGTCGTACCGGGGCTGACCCACTGGCAGCACCCCGGCTTCTTCGGCTACTTCCCGGCCAACACCTCCGGCCCGAGCGTGCTCGGTGACCTGGTCAGCTCCGGGCTCGGTGTGCAGGGCATGCTCTGGGCCTCCAGCCCGGCCTGCACCGAGCTGGAGACGGTGATGATGGACTGGCTGGCCCACCTGCTGGACCTGCCGCAGCGGTTCCGCTCGACCGGCAGCGGCGGCGGGGTCATCCAGGACTCCGCCTCCTCGGCGACGCTGGTGGCCACCCTGACCGCACTGCACCGGGCCAGCGGAGGGCGCTGGCGCGACACCGGCATCGACCGGCGCTACCGCGCCTACACCTCCACCCACGGCCACTCCTCCATCGAGAAGGCCGTACGCATCGCCGGGCTGGGCAGCGACGGCGTCCGGTCCATCGAGGTGGACCCGGACACCCAGGCGCTGCTACCCGACGCGCTGCGTACGGCGATCGAGGCCGACCTGGCCGCCGGTGACGTTCCCGCCATCGTGGTGGCGACCATCGGCACCACCTCCACCACCGCCATCGACCCACTGCCCGAGATCGGGGCGATCTGCGCCGAATACGGGATCTGGCTGCACGTCGACGCCGCGTACGCGGGCTCCGCCGCCGTCTGCCCCGAGCTGCGGTGGTCGCACGCCGGCCTGGAGCACGCCGATTCGTACTGCTTCGACCCGCACAAGTGGCTGCTCACCGGCTTCGACTGCGACGCGTTCTGGGTGGCCGACCGCGCCGAACTGATCGAGGCGCTGACCGTGCTGCCGGAGTTCCTGCGCAACGCCGCCTCCGACTCCGGCGCGGTCATCGACTACCGGGACTGGCAGGTGCCGCTGGGCCGGCGCTTCCGGGCCCTGAAGCTGTGGTTCGTGCTGCGCTGGTACGGCGCCGAAGGGCTCCGGGCCCACATCCGCTCCGGGGTGGCGCTCGCCGCCCAGTTCGCCGATCGGGTGCGCGCCGACGACCGCTTCGAGCTGGCGGCGGCACACCCGTTCTCACTGGTCTGCTTCCGACTGCGCGCCGACGACGACGTCAACGCCGCACTGCTGGCCCGGGTGAACGACACCGGGCGGGTGCACCTGACACACACCCGGGTCGCCGGCCGCTACACGCTGCGCATGGCCATCGGCTCCCCGCAGACCACCGAAGCGCACGTCGACGAGGCCTGGACGCTGCTCGCCCACGCGGCCAAAGACCTGCTCACCCCCTGACGCCCTCTCCCCCGCCGCCGCACCCCGCGCCCCGCGCCCCGCGCCCCGCGCCCCGCGCCCCGCGCCCCGCGCCCCGCACCAAGATCCGCGCAACTTCCCGGATGTTGCTGTCTCCGGCGCGCGGGAGGCAGCAACATCCCTGATGTTGCGCGGATCTTCCTGTGCGATCTCCCCGTGCGATCTGCACGGCGCGGCATGATCACGCGGGTGTGGCGCGCGTTCAGCGCGGGTTGGGCGTACCCGTCGCGGCCAACTCGCCCGCGACCACCGCGGCCGGAGTGGCGGGAGCAGCAGGAAGGGCGTCGGGGGCAGCCTCGGCGGTCGTTGCTTCGGCGCGGGCCAGGCGGGTCCGGCGTAGGGCCCGCACGGCCAGCACCAGGGCGGCCAGCCAGCCGGCGGCCAACAGAGCGTACGTGATGGGGCGGACCGGGCCGTCCAGGTCGGCGGAGCGGAGCAGGGTGCGGGCGTTGGTCAGCACGATCACGCCGCCGACGGCCGCGCCGAGGAGTTGGGCGGGGACGATGCGCACCAGCCAGGCGGCCAGCGGGGCGGCGATGAGCCCGCCGATCAGCAGTGCCGCGACGGTGGGCAGCAGGAACCCCTCGGTGCCCAGCCCGATCAGGAAACCGACGCTGGCGGCGGCGGCCACGACGAACTCGGAGGTGTCCACCGAGCCGATCACCTTGCGGGGCTCCATGCGGCCGGAGACCAGCAGTGCCGGTGTCGCCACCGGGCCCCAACCGCCGCCGCCGGTCGCGTCGACGAAGCCGGCGACCAGGCCGAGGGGGCCGAGGAAACGACCGCGGAGACGGCCGCCGACCCGATCGGTGCGCAGCGGTCGGGCGAAGCGGATCAGCAGGTACGCGCCGAGGGTGAAGAGGATGGCAGCCATCCACGGCGCTGCCGCCTCGGTGGAGATCGAGCTGAGCACTGTGGCACCGGCGAAGGCGCCGATCGCGCCGGGTAGGGCGATGCGGGTCACCACCCGCCAGTCGACGTTGCCGAACCGCCAGTGCGCGACGCCTGCGGCGAGGGTGGTGCCGATCTCGGCCAGGTGCACCGAGGCCGAGGCGGCGGCCGGGGCTACCCCGGCGACCAGCAGCAGGGTGGACGAGGTCAGCCCGTACGCCATGCCGAGCGAGCCGTCGATCAACTGCGCGACGAGCCCGACCAGAGCGAGGACCAGCAGCTTGCGCACGAGCGCCCCCTGACTTTTCGGCATCTCCTATCGACTTGGTCGACAATGCGGCACGGGGCTGCCAGGGTCAAGCCCCCGATCGGTGGATGGGACGCCTCATTGCGGAGACGGCACGAGAGACGACATCACGCCGCGCCGCACCACGGATGACGTAACCAGTGGCCGCACTGCGAGGACAACAGACGCGGCGCGCCGCCGAAAACGACGTCAAGGGCGCGCATCGCGGCAGAGGCCGCCGGGCGGTGCGGGGTGGCGGGTGACGCCGGGTCTGAGCGGGGGGGCGGGTCTGAGCGGGGCGGCGCTCAGATCCAGGCGCGCGGGTCGGCGACCAGCTCGGTGACCCGTGCGGGAAGGGTGCCGGCTGCCACGTCGGCGATGCTGACCAGGTCCAGGATTTCCCGCTCGCTCGCCCGCAGCGCGATCCAGACCTCCTGGAGCGCCCGGGCCGGGCCGTGGTAGCCGAGCTGCTCGGGACGCTGCCCGCGTACGTGGGCGAGCGGCCCGTCGATCACCCGGATCACCTCGGCGAGGGAGATCTCCTCGGCGGGGCGGGCCAGCCAGTAGCCGCCCTCCGGGCCACGCTGGGCGTGCACGATGCCGCCGCGACGCAGCTGCAACAGGATGCTCTCCAGGAATTTCGGCGGGATCTCCTGGGCACGGGCGATCTGGTCGGCCGTGACCGGCCGGCCGCGCCCAGGACCACTGGCCGTCGCGGCAAGCTCGGCGGCCGCGCGGAGGGCATAGTCGACCCGGGCGGATAGGCGCATGCCGGCAAGGTTAGTCGCTGGTCAGCCGGCTGGGCGGGCGACCCTCGGCCGATCGGGTACGCATCGATGGAAGCCCGTGCCGCTCGCGCCCGTTCCCGCCACCGATGCGCAGCGGTGAAGCGCGTCATGATCCACCTCACGGTGGGGGCCGAAATGCTGTTCTGGAGCGTCCTTATGCTGGGCGGGAGTACGAATGTCTGGCCATTTACGTGGCCGCCGGCAAGATATAGATAAACACCCGGGTGTGCTCGGGGGGAAGGCAATACGATGACCGATGTCGCCACACGCACCTGGGATGGCATGACCATCCCGGTCGCCGGCACCTATCTTCTCGATCAGGCGCACAAGCGGATCGGTTTCCTGTCCCGGCACATGATGGTGAGCCCGGTGCGCGGCGAGTTCGCCGAGGCCACCGCCGAGATCATCGTCGCGGAGGATCCGCTGCTCTCCTCTGTGACGGCCACCATAATGTCGGCCAGCATCACCACCGGCAGTGTCGACCGGGACACACATCTGAAGAGTGCCGACTTCCTCGATGTGGAGCGCTATCCCACTCTCGAATATCGAAGCACCGGAATCAAATGGCAGGGCACTGAGGACCCCATATTCCAGTGGGCCCGTCTGCGCAACCATCGGTTGGGCGGACGAGGCCGGAGTCACATTGTTCCGCCGCAGTCCGACAGCACACCCGGACGATTCGTCCTCACCGGTGAGTTGACGGCGAAGGGAGTCACCCGGGCTGTCGACCTGGAGGTGAATTTCGGTGGCACCCGTCGTGATCCGTACGGGCAGAACATCTTCGGATTCAGCGCGACGGCCGAGATCAACCGCGAGGACTACGGCCTGCTCTGGAATGTCATCCTGGAGAGCGGCGGAGTGCTGGTCGGCAAGACGGTGCAGATCGAGATCGCCGGCGAGGCCATCTACCAGGCCTGACCCGCCTCATCCCCGCCACGACACGGCCGTAGTGGACGCGCGCCTGGCGGGGATGATCGAGAAGGTCAGGCGCCGACGCGGCGCAGCAGGCCCTCCTGGACGGCGCTGGCGATCTGCTGGCCGTCAGTGGTGAACATCCGGCCGGTGGCCAGCCCACGCGCGCCGGACGCCGACGGGCTCAGGCAGTCGTAGAGGAACCACTCGTCGGCCCGGAACGGCCGGTGGAACCACAGCGCGTGGTCCAGGCTGGCGCCGACCAGCCCGCCCGGCCCCCACACCTCGCCGTGCGCGGAGAGCACCGAGTCGAGCAGGGTGAGGTCCGAGGCGTAGGTGAGCGCGCAGGCGTGCAGCAGCGGATCGTCCGGCAGTTTGCCGTCGATGCGCATCCAGACCCGCTGGTGCGGGTCGGCGGGCCGGTCACCGGGACGGACCCAGCCGGGCTCGCCCACGTAGCGCACGTCGATCGGACGCGGGATCTGGCCCCAGATGCCCAGCCGCTCCGGGTAGCGGGAGAGCCGGTCGGTCATCGTCGGCACGTCCTGCGGCATGGGTACGTCCAGCGGGGCGATGACCTGGTGGTCCAGACCCTCCTCGGCCCGCTGGAACGACGCCGACATGAAGAAGATCGGCTTGTCGTGCTGGAGGGCGACCGCGCGGCGAACCGAGAAGGACCGGCCGTCGCGGATGTTCTCCACCTGGTACTCGATCGGCTCGACCGGGTCGCCGGGGCGGACGAAGTATCCGTGCAGCGAGTGCACGAAGCGCTCCGGGTCGACAGTGCGGCCGGCGGCGACCAGGGCCTGACCTGCGACCTGGCCGCCGTACACCCGTTGTGGGCCGACCGGTGGGCTCATCCCCCGGAAGGTCATGTCCCCGGTCGGGTCGAGGTCCAGCACTTCCAGGAGCTGGTCCACCGCGGCCTGGCCGACCGCGACCCGACCGTCGCTCACTGCAGCGCCCGCGCCGACGCCGCGTCGACCAGCGACCCGAGCTGGTGTACGCGCAGCGTGTTGGTCGAGCCGGGGGTGCCGGGCGGGCTACCGGCCACGATCACCACGTAGTCACCCGGGTTGGCCCGGTTGAGGCCCAGCAGCGCCTGGTCGACCTGACGGAACATGTCATCAGTGTGCTGCACGAACGGCATCAGGAAGGTCTCCACGCCCCAGGAGAGGGCGAGTTGGTCGCGCACCTCGGGCACCGGTGTGAAGGCCAGCAGCGGCAGGTCGCAGTGCAGGCGGGACAGCCGTCGGACGGTGTCGCCGGTCTGCGAGAAGGCGACGAGCGCCTTGGCGTTGATGGCCCGGGCGATCGACGAGGCGGCGACGGTGAGCGCGCCGCCGTGGGTACGCGGGTCGTGCTGCAACCGGGGCACGCCGATCGAGCCGGACTCAGTGGTCGTCACGATCTTGGCCATGGTGCTGACGGTCAGCACCGGGTACTTGCCGACGCTGGTCTCGCCGGAGAGCATCACCGCGTCCGCGCCGTCGAGCACCGCGTTGGCGACGTCGGAGGCCTCCGCCCGGGTGGGGCGGGAATTCTCGATCATGGAGTCGAGCATCTGGGTGGCCACGATGACCGGCTTGGCGTTCTCCCGGCACAGCTGCACGGCGCGCTTCTGCACCAGGGGCACCTGGTCCAGTGGCATCTCGACACCGAGGTCACCGCGGGCGACCATGACACCGTCGAAGGCCAGCACGATGGCCTCCAGGTGCTCCACCGCCTCCGGCTTCTCGACCTTGGCCAGGACCGGGCGGAACACGCCCTCCTCGGCCATGATGCCGTGCACGAGCTTGATGTCCTCGGCCGAGCGGACGAAGGACAGCGCGACCAGGTCGACACCGAGGCCCAGGGAGAAGCGAAGGTCCTCGGCGTCCTTGTCCGACATGGCGGGCACGCTGACAGCCACGTTGGGCAGCGAGACGCCCTTGTTGTTGGAGACCGGGCCGCCCTCGGTGACCAGGCAGCGGATGTCGTTGCCGGTGACGTCGGTGACCTCGACGGCGACGCGACCGTCGTCGATCAGCAGCCGGTCGCCGGGCTTCACCTCGTGCGGCAGCTTCTGGTAGGTGCAGGAGACCCGCTCCTTGGTGCCGATGATGTCGTCACCGGTGATCACGACCGAGTCGCCGGTGCGCCACTCGTGCGGGCCGTCGGCGAACTTGCCGAGCCGGATCTTGGGGCCCTGGAGGTCGGCGAGAACGGCCACCGGCTTACCTGCCGCTTCGGACGCCTCCCGGACCAGTCGATAGACCGCCTCGTGGTCGGCGTGGCTGCCGTGGCTGAAGTTGAGCCTCGCCACGTTCATGCCGGCCTCGACAAGACCCCGGATGCGCTCCGGGGACGAGGTGGCGGGACCCAGAGTGCAGACGATCTTTACGCGGCGTGTCACGCCCATCAGGCTAGTCTCTCCTTCAGGTCGGACTCGGGGCCGACCCATTGCAGGCAGCGGAACATGTGTCCAACGACGCGCGGTGCGCGTCGGGCCGGCGGGTGGAACCGCACCGGGAACGTTGTGGCGACGGGCAACGGCGACCGCGCGCCGGGAATCGTACGCCTCCGGTGGCGTGCGCTGTCGGGGTGCTCCCGGCGGCAGGTCACCATCAGCGCCGCGACCGGGGCAGGGTGGGCACCGCGGTGAGCAGGTCACGCGGGTCGTAGCGGTGCTTGGCCCGGCGTAGCCGCGGCCAGTTCGCGCCGTAGGCGAGCTGGACCCGGTCGGTCTCCTCGGGGGCGAGCAGGTTGGGGTAGCCACCGGGCAGGGCGTGCGGTGCGAGTGCGGCCGAGGTGTGCTCGGCCCACTCCCGGTGTGGTCTGGCCTGGTCGCCGGGTGCCCAGACCGCGATGATCTCGGTCAGCAGGTGGTCGGTGCGCAGGCCGAACGCCGTGTCGGCGAGACGGACCCGGGTGGCCGCGCCGTGGAAGTGGTGCACTGCCAGCGCGGAAAACGGGGAGCTGACCTGCCGGGCCGCGTCGACGAGCACGTCCACCGTGCTGGCGGTGAGCGCGGGTAGCCAGCGGGTACGCAGCAGGTAGTGGTTGCCGTCGACCATCCCGCCGTCGAACATCCGCAGCGCGTCCGCGTACGGCATCGGGGCGATCTGGTCGATCAGCGGGGTGCCCAGCGCGCGCAGCCGATCCATCCACGGCAGCCCGGCGTCCAGGTCCGGGCCGCTGTAGAACGGGCAGACGAAGATGACCGGTTCGCCGGCCGGGCCGGGCAGGAAGCCGGTCATCACGGTCAGCTCGTCCGGTGCCTCGGCGATGAGCGCGCCGTAGCCGCGCAGGACGGCCGGCGCCTCCGCCAGAGCGAACATGATCATGCCGGCCAGCACGCCGGGCAGCCGGTGCGCGCGGAAACGCAGCTCGGTGACCACGCCGACGTTCCCACCGCCGCCGCGCAGCGCCCAGTACAGCTCGGCGTCGTGTCGAGGGTCGGCGGTGACCCGGCGGCCGTCGGCGAGGACCACCTCCGCGCCGAGCAGGCTGTCCAGGGTCAGCCCGAACCGGCCGCACAGCGGGCCGTACCCGCCGGCGAGGGCCAACCCGGCCATGCCCACGTCGCCGACGGTGCCGGTGGGCACCACCAGGTCGTACGGGCGGGCGGCGGCCAGCAGACCGGCGGCCGTGACGCCGCCACCGATGGTGACCGTGGCCGCGTCCACGTCGATGTCGACCGCGCGCAGACCGGTCAGGTCGAGCACCACACCGCCGTCGCGCAGCGCCCGACCCGCCCAGTCGTGCCCTCCGGAGCGGACCGACAGCGGCAGGTGGCACTGGGCGGCGACGCGGACGGCGTCGGCCACCTCGTCGGCGTCCAGGCACTGGGCCACCAGGACCGGCGTGCGCTGAACCGCACCGTTCCAGAGCGTCGTGGTGGTGACGTACGCCGGATCGCCCGGCTCGTGCAGCCGGTCGCCGAGCAGGGCGCGCAGCCGGGTGGTGGCCGTCGCGACATCGGGGGTGGCGGCGGAGATCATGGCGACTCCTCGACCGGGGCCTACCCAAGGCTTTCCGGGTACGCCCCGGCGGCGGCCCTCGCTGGGCGCGACCGTAACACCGGCAGGCAGCCGAGCGCCGTCGCCATCACGACAGCCGTCGATTGACCGGGTGGTCAGCTTTCCGTCTTCACCAGCGGAAACTCCAGGGATCCGGCCGGGCAGAGGAAGGTCAGCACGTCCACCCGGTAGAGCCCGGCCTGCACCGCCGGGTCGGCCTCCAGCACGCTGCGGACGTCGTCGACGCTGCCGGTGCGGGCCAGACCGAAGCCGATCGGTGGCTCGGGCTCGCGGGCCGGCCCGTCCACCGAACCGGCGACCAGGATGATGCCGCTTCGCTGTAGCGCCTGCATGTGCTCGGCGTGCTCGGCCTGCAACCGCTGCACGGTCTCGGCGGGCAGGACCCGTCCGGCCGCGCCGGGATAGATCACGATGCACTCGTACGTGTCGAGCGCGAAGTTGACCTGCGGCACTCCCGCCATGGGTGCTCCCTCTGCCGTCGCGCCGGAAGGCACCGGCTCCGGCCAGCGTCGCACGGACGCCCCGGTCGTACCGGCAGCTTCCGGGCAATGCCCGGCGCGGACTCCAGGCGACCGCCCGACGGCTTGCGGGTGAGGTGTCCACGCACACAGTCGGCCGACGAGCGGAATACCGGCCGGCTGCCGGGGGATGATCTATCTGGTGGCGGGTGGGCCTTTCCACGCCCCACGACACGACGATTGGGGATCGGCCAATGGCGACCAACATCAGTGAGCAGCCCGCGAAGGCGTCCGGCACGTACCGCATCGGTGGCGACGTCACCGTCAACCGGCTCGGCTACGGGGCGATGCAGATCACCGGCCCGGGTGTCTGGGGAGACCCGAAGGACCCGGCCGAGGCGGTTCGGGTGCTGCGCCGCGCGGTCGAGATGGGCGTGACGTTCATCGACACCGCCGACTCGTACGGCCCGTTCGTCTCGGAGTTGCTGATCCGGGAGGCCCTGCACCCGTACGCCGATGACCTGGTCATCGCGACCAAGGCCGGGCTGAGCCGCTCCGGTCCGGGCGACTGGCGTGCGCTGGGCCGCCCGGAGTACCTGCGCCAGCAGTGTGAGCTGAGCCTGCGGCACCTCGGTCTGGACAGCATCCCGCTGTACCAGCTGCACCGGATCGACCCGAAGGTGCCGCTCGCGGACCAGTTGGGTGAGCTGGCGCTGCTGCGCGAGGAGGGCAAGATCCAGCACATCGGTCTGTCCGAGGTGAGCGTCGCGCAGATCGAGGAGTCCCGGGCGATCACCACGATCGCGTCGGTGCAGAACCTGTACAACCTCGCGAACCGCAGCGCCGAGGACGTGCTGGAGTACTGCGAGCGCAACGACCTCGCGTTCATCCCGTGGTTCCCGATCGCGACCGGTGAGCTGGCCCGCCCGGGCGGCCCGCTGGACGCCATCTCCACCGCGCACGGCGCGTCGCCCGCGCAGCTCGCGCTGGCCTGGCTGCTGCGCCGTTCGCCGGTGATGCTGCCGATCCCCGGTACGTCCTCGGTGGCGCACCTGGAGGAGAACTTGGGCGCTGCCGACGTGCGGCTCACCGACGACGAGTTCGAGGCGCTCGCCAAGGCGAGCTGACCCACCGGTGCGGACGCCGTCGGTGTCAGTCGACGGCGTCCGCGATCCCGTTTCGCCGTACCGTCGCCGACCCGACACTCACCGTCGTGGGCCCGTGGGGTGGTCCCGTCGGGACCACCCCCGTGGACCGGTCAGAGCGCGAGGCAGTTGGGTCGCACCGGGCCGTCGACCAGGGCGCCACGCACGATGGTGTACGCCGTGCCGTCGAGCACCAGGCCGAGGTGCCCCACCACCCGCAGCGGGCAATACGTCTGGATCAGCACGTTGGTCGCACCATCGTTGACCACGGCGTTCCCGGTCGGCCGGACCAGCTCGTCCTGAAGCGTTCGGATGGTGGTGTAGCGGACCGCGCCGGGGGTGTCGTCGCCAGCGTTGAGGTCGGCGAGGAACGCCGAGCCGATGGTCATCTGCTGGCAGGCCACGACGCCGGCGCAGCTGCCCAGCCCGAGGAACGCCACGATGTTGGCGACGTAGGTGCCGTACTGCGGTGTGCCGAGGCTGACGTAGCGCCCGATGGCGGCGGTGCCGCCGAGCCGCTTGAGGTAGTAGCGGCTGACCAGGCCGCCTTCGGAGTGGGCCACGACGTCCACTGTCGCCGCACCGGTGCTGGCGCGCACCTGGTCGACGTAGGTGGCGAACGCGCGGGCGGACGTGGGGATGTCGCCGAGGCCCAGCCCGGGCAACTGGTAGATGAAGGTGCGGTAGCCGTCGGCGCGCAGCCGGGCGGCCATCGGCTCGTACGCGACCGCGATGCCACTGAGCCCGCCGACCACGATCACCGGGTTGGCCGCGGCCGCGGCAGCGAAGGCTTCGGGGGTGACGGGAGCCGGGGTGGGATCGGCGGGGGCGGCGGTCGCCGTGCCGGCGGACGCGAACAGGGCGGCGGCGACGAGGGACACGACGAGGGCGGTCTTTCGGAGCAGCATGGCTGCACCTCCGGGGGGAGGCACCCGGCGTACCGGGCAGGTGGGTGGGGGTGTCCGGTCGACCGTGCGACGATCATCCCCGCAACAATTCAGAAACGTCAATGACTTGTTACGCGCCAGTAACCCGTTGTCCCGGCGAGGGCGCAAACGCGCAAATCGCAGCTCTCCACATCGGACCGCCGGCCCGGAGTGCGCACCCCGGGGTCGGCGGATGGCATGCTGTGGCCGTGGCCGCCGACGAACCCACCGAGCGCCAGCTACAGGTGATGCCCTGGTGGCTGGTCCTGGTCGGCCTGCTGCTCGCCGCCGCCCTGGGCTGGCTGGTGCTGGACCTGCTGCTCACCGAGGCCGACCGGGCCAGCCAGCCGGACACCCGCGCCACGCTGCGCATCGACGCGATCCGCACCGGCCTGACCGTGGTCGCCGGCACCGGCGGAGGTCTCGCCCTGCTCCTGGCCGCCCGCCGCCAGTGGATCACCGAACGCGCGCAGCGGCACCAGGAAAGCGTCGCCGCCCGGGACCAGGCCCACCGCGACCGGGTGCAGGCGCACGCCGAGTCGGTGGCCGAGGCCGCGCAACGCCAACAGGACCGGCAGTCCACCGCCGCCGAGCACGACGCCGCCGAACGTCGACTGACCGAGCTCTACACCCGGGCCGTCGAGCTGCTCGGCAACGACAGCGCGGCGGTACGCCTCGGCGGGCTGCACGCGCTGGAACGCCTCGGTCAGGACAACCCGGGGCAGCGCCCGACGATCGGGGCGGTGCTCTGCGCGTACCTGCGGATGCCGGCGCCCGACGACGAGCCGCGCGAGACGGAGGTCCGGCGCACCGCGCAGCGTGTGCTGACCCGCCACCTGCGGGCGGACGACGTGGCCCACTGGCCGGAGGTGGTGCTGGACCTGACCGGCGCCATGCTGGTCGACTTCGACGCCGCGGGCTGCACGCTGGTCGACGCGAACTTCACGGCGACGGCGTTCACCGGCACGACCACCTTCGCGGGCGCGACGGTGCGGGGGCGTGTCCTGCTCGGGGCGGCGACCTTCGGCGACGTGGTCTTCGAGGGCGTCGCGGCCGACGGTGAGGTCCTGCTGGACGGCGTCCGCGTCAGCGGTCAGGCCACCTTCGACGGGGCCACGTTCAGCGACGGCCTGTCCTGTCGACGGTCCACCTTCGCCGGCCACACCTCGTTTCGCCAGGTGACCTTCGGTCAGCCGACCAGCTTCGACGCGACCCGCTTCGAGGACTCCACCACGTTCCGGCAAGCCGTCTTCGAGGGCGCCCTGTCGATGGAGCACACCGAGTTCGGCCGGTCGGCCAACTTCCACGCTGCCCGTTTCACGAACATGGCGCTGTTCCGCTGGACGGTGTTCGGGGCGGAGGCGTTGTTCGACCAGGCCCGCTTCACCGACGCCGCGAACTTCGGCCGGGCCCGGTTCCACAGCATGGCCAGCTTCCGCGACACGCAGTTCAGCCGGCCACCGCAGGTCGATCAGGCCCGGGCGGTGGTCGACCCTGGTCATCGCTGGCCGGCGGGCGCGGTGGTCCAGCAGCTCGATGACGGGTGGCTGTTGCTGGTCGACCGCTGACCGGTCGGCGGGCGAGCGTCAGCGGGTGGAGGCGCGCAGCCCGTCCAGGGCCACGCCGAGCACCCGGTCGCGCTGCTCGGGTGACGGGAACTGGGCCATGGTGAGGCCGCTGATCAGCCGCACCACGTCGTCGAAGCCGATGTCGTCACGGACCACGCCGGCGGCCTGGCCGCGACGCATCAGCGGCTCGCCGGCGGAGTAGATCTCCGTCCGGCAGCTCCGGAAGATCTCCGAGTCGTGCAGCAGATGCTCGGCAAGCGCCCGCTTGGTGGCGACGTACGCGACGAAGCGGTGCAACCAGGCGACGAGCGCGTCCCACGGTGGCAGCTCGGCCAGGTCCTCGGCGGAGCGGCTCAGCGCCCGGACCTCCTCGACGTACACGGCCTCGAAGAGGTGCCGCCGGCTGGGGAAGTTGCGGTAGAGCGTGCCGATGCCCACCCCGGCCCGTCGGGCCACGTCCTCCAGGGAGGCGGCGGCGCCGTTCTCGGCGAACGCGTCGCGCGCGGCGGCGACCAGAGCGTCGTAGTTGCGCCGTGCGTCGGCCCGCTTCGGGCGTTGCGCGAACACCTCGGGCACCTGCCCCGCGCTGGTCATGACGTGCGTCACCTCGTCCTGGTTGCAACCGGAGGCAACCCTCCGCTAACTTAGTGGAGGCACCCCTCCGGAATCCCGGAGGCCTGCCTCCGCTTAGCTTACCTCGGGACCCGCCCGATCCGCCTGGCCACCCGATCGCCCGGACCCGACAGCCAGCCCGCCACAGACGACGGGTGACAAACCTCCTTCCGTACCTTTATCAGGAGTCTTCTCTCGTGGCAGTGACCTCCCGACGCAGCTCGCGTCGGCTCACCTTCACCGTGCTCGCCGCCGGTGCCGGGTTCTTCGCGATGCTCCAGTCGCTGATCACCCCGGTGCTGCCGACCATCCAGCATGATCTGCACACCTCCCAGAACACCGTGACCTGGGTCCTGACCGCCTACCTGCTCTCCGCGTCGATCTTCACGCCGATCCTCGGACGGGTCGGCGACATGGTCGGCAAGGAGCGGATGCTGGTCGTCGCGCTCGCCGCGCTCGCCCTCGGCTGCCTGCTGGCCGCCATCGCGCCGAACATCGGCGTCCTCATCATCGCCCGGGTCGTGCAGGGCATCGGCGGAGCGGTCTTCCCGCTGTCGTTCGGCATCATCCGCGACGAGTTCCCCGCCGCGCGGGTCTCCACGGCCGTGGCCGCCATCTCGGCGATCGTCGCCGTCGGCGGTGGCCTGGGCATCGTGCTGGCCGGCCCGATCGTCAGCACGCTCGACTACCGCTGGCTGTTCTGGATCCCGATGGTCGTGGTCGGGCTGACCGCCGTGGCCGCCCACCTGTTCGTCCCCGAGTCCCCGGTCCGCACCCCCGGCCGCATCGACTGGCGAGCGACACTGCTGCTGTCCGGCTGGCTGGTCGCGTTGCTGCTGCCGATCAGCCAGGGCGCGGCGTGGGGCTGGACCAGCCCCCGGGTGCTCGGTCTGCTGGCCCTCGCCGTGGTGCTGCTGGTCGGCTGGCTGGTCGCCGAGGTGCGGTCGCCCAACCCGCTGATCGACATGCGGATGATGCGCCTGCCCGGCGTCTGGACCACCAACCTGGTCGCCCTGCTCTACGGCGCGTCGATGTTCTCCGTGTACGCCTTCCTCCCCCAGTTTTTGCAGACCCCGACCGCCGCCGGTTACGGCTTCGGCGCGACCATCAGCCAGGCCGGTCTGCTCATGCTGCCGATGCTCGTCGCGATGTTCGTCGCCGGCATCGTCGCCGGCCGACTCCAGGCCGTCTTCAGCGCCAAGGCGCAACTCGCCACCGGTGCCACGTTCAACGTGGCCGCCTCCGCGATGCTCGCCGTCGCGCACGACACCCGCTGGGAGGTCGCCATCGCCGGTGGCCTGGTCGGCCTCGGCATCGGCCTGGCCTTCGCGTCGATGGCCAACCTGATCGTCGCCAGCGTGCCCGCGAGCCAGACCGGCGTGGCCACCGGCATGAACGCCAACATCCGCACCATCGGAGGAGCGATCGGCGCCGCCGTGGTCAGCGGTGTGATCACCGCGAACCCGCAGGCCAACGGCCTGCCCCGGGAGGCCGGCTTCACCATGGGGTTTCTGGTCCTCACGGCCATCGCGCTGGCCGCCGCGCTCGCGGCCCTCGCCGTCCCGTCCGCCCGGCGGAAGGCGGCCGGTCCCCGGCCGTCCGCCACGACGATCGTCGAGTCCGAGCTAGCCGGCGAGTTCGCCACCATGCCCGCGACCCGCTGAGGGAACGTGTCGGAGCCCGGGCGGTTCGCCGCCCGGGCTCCACCATGTCCGGGAGTACGCTGGCCGCTTCCCCGTCCACCACTCGCCGTTCTTCAGGATGCCCACATGCCCGAGTTGCTGACCACCGACCGCATCGAGGAGATCGGCTCCCTGGGTCCGGAGAGCCCGGACCCGGCCGCGCTGGTCGCCGAGTTGGTGGGCGCCGTCGACGAGGGGCGGGTCGCCGACCCCGACGACACCGCGTACGCCCTGCTGGTCGCCGCGGACATCCTGGAGCAGGCGGGTGACCTGGCCGACGCGCTCGCACTGGCCACCCGCGCCATCGCCGAACAGCCCGACGAGGACGCGTACGCCCGCTCGGTGCGCGGCGGTCTGCTGCTGCGCCTCGGCCGCTCCGACGAGGGCATGGCCGAGCTGACCGCCCTGCGCCCGCTGCTGGAGACCAACCCCAACGCCACGTACCTGGTCGACGAGCTGGCCGATAACGGCCACACCGACCTGGCGCTGGAATGGCTGACCGGGGCGCTCGACGCGATCCTGGAACGGACCCGCAACCAGCAGCACGAGTCCGAGGACGCCCAGGACGAGGCCGCGGCCATGATCTACGGCCTGACGCAGCGGCGGCACAACCTGCGCGAGGAGATGGGCCTCCCGCACGATGAGTACGACAACCTCGCCGACCGGCTGCGCGCCGCGAGCGACCACGCGCTCGACGCACTGGACGAGGGCCCCGCGACGCTGCTGTTCTGGCCGCAGGCGGAGTTCAACGCGCTGCTGCTGCGCTGGCCCGCCCTCGCCGACAGCTACCCCGCGAGCTGGGACGAGCACCGCGCTCAGACCGAACGCGCCCTCGTCGACGCATCCGCGCTGGGCGGCGCCGACCTGGGCGTGGTCGTCGGTTCCGTCGCCGGGTTGTCGGCCTTCGCCGAACGCGAGGGCAGCGACCCCACCGACGAGGAAACCCAGGACGAGTACGCCGACTCGCTCACCGGCCCCGACCTCAGGGCCTGGCCGCCCGGGCGCAACGACGCCTGCTGGTGTGGGTCCGGGGCGAAATACAAGAAGTGCTGCCTGCCGCGCTCGCGCGGATGACCCCCTCGGTCCTGGCCCCACGCAACTGGAGGCCATGTCCCGTGAAAGCCTGATGCCGGTGAGTCATCTTGATGACTCACCGGCCTGCCCTCCCCCAGCGGACAGGCCCGATGAAGGAGGCGAAGCGATGACCGCGCAGGAGCAGCACGAAACGATCGAGGACAGCCCGGTCGGCTGGGTGGCCAAGCACATCCAGCGGTACGTCGAGACCGACGGCGCCGACGGCGGCACCTACCACGGCGTACCGTCGCTGCTGCTCACCACCCGCGGACGCCGCACGGGCGCCCTGCGCCGCACCGCGCTGATGTACGGCCGCGACGGTGACAACCACCTGCTGGTGGCGTCCAACGGGGGCGCGGACAAGCACCCCGCCTGGTACCTGAACCTGAGCGCCGACCCGGTGGTGGAGATCCAGGTCGGCGCGGAGCGCATCGCCGGTCGGGCCCGCACGGCGACGGGCGAGGAGCGGGCCCGGCTGTGGCCGGTGATGACGAAGGTCTTCCCGACGTACGAGCGCTACCAGAAGGGCACCGACCGCGAGATCCCCCTCGTCGTCATCGAACGCACTAGTTGAGGACGCGGATGCCGGAAGGTCGCCGCCGTCGCCGTACGCCTTACCCTCGCTGGTCAGCACCGAGGCGTCGTGCTCCAGGACAGCCATCACGGCAGCGGCAAGGTCAATCCGACCGGTCAACACGCGCCAGTACGCCAACGCCTTCCAGTCCTCGCCCCAGGTCGGCAGCACCGCGCAGGCGGACATTCGAGCAGTCGATGCAGCACCGCTCAATCGCCCGGATCGTCCGCCACCGCCAGCACCTCGGCCGCGACCACCGCCGGCACACCGAACCGGCCCCCACACTGGGCGACCTCGTGGAGGTGCTCAGCGACATCCATCGATCCAGCCACGTAGGCGAGCAGCGCGGACCGGTCCAGTATCAGCCGGACCGCCGGGCCCGTCGGGGTCCGTCACGCCGCCGGCGCCTGGCTACCTGCGCCGTCGAGCATCTCCGCTGCCGCACGGCGGGAACGGTCACGCAGGGCGGCGCGCCGACCAGGCGACCATTCCTGCTCGACCTGGGCGCGTTGGGCCCTGGCACGGGCCTGTCCCTCCGCTGTCACGGTCATCCCCCGGCGGGCCAACTCGGCGTCGAGATCCTCCGCACGCATCCGTGCCCGGATCGTGTCGACGACGTACGCGCTGGCGTTGGGCTCACGCTCCAAGCGCTCCGCCACGTCCTGCGGAAGCGAGAACGACTTCTCGCTCACCGATCCGGTCACACCAGGGAGCCTAGCGAATCGCACGACCATCGACAGCGACAAGAGCACATTTGCTCCGATCGGACTGAGCGCAACACCCCTATGTCGCCACCTCAAGCAGCCCACGCGACAACGCATCCGCCCGCACATCGTGCAGCGGCGTCAGGCTGTTGCCCCGCCGCACTTTCCATGCGCTCCACCCGTTGATTGTCGGCTTACCGGTGGCAGTCGACCCGGCCGGGGACGGTGACTCGAACGCCTCTCCGCTCTCCAACTCGATCTGACCGGCTTCGTTCACATGCGCAAGGTAACGATCGCGCTTGTAGGTGAGAACCAACTCCTCACCAGCGCTGAGCGCCCCAACCGTGACAAGTCTGGCAACCGTAACGCCACCGAAGTGAGCCCGGGTCCGTCTGGCAACGGCGGCAGACACGCGCTGGCTGGGAACAACGATCGGAACGTCGCTCTGCTCGGCTACTTCCCGTGCAACAGTGGGCGGGAGGATGAAACCGAGCCGCTTCGGCTCCCAGATGATCTCGCATAAGCGCTCGTAGAGCTGCTGTCGCAGCTCGATGGCTGACATGTCGAAACGGGCCACAGAATGGAAAGTCTTCTCCAGCCGATATTTCTTGACCACTCCCTCCGTGAAGGGTCGGTTGCGTTCCTGGGTCGACTTGTGTAGCGACGCCGCGAGGTGATTCTGGCCGCGGTACCACTCAATCTTCTGCTCATACGGCGCGTCCTGATAGCTGGCGTTATGAGACTTCCTGAGCAGCAGCAGTGCGCCGATCCGATTGCGCTGCACCCGGAAGACCGACTCGGTCTTGACCTCGGGCTGGTGGCGTTCGAACTTGTTTGCCCAGATATGTTCGATTTCGAATGGCTCATCCTTGTCCAGATACCGGACGATCTCGTTCGGTCGGCCGCACTCGGTCTCCACGAAGGCCGTCAGCCGGGCGAGCAAGTACCTGACCTGAGACCGGTTGTCCGCTCGCAGCCCGTACCGCTTGACTCCGGTGAAGTCGACATCCAGCTCAGCTATTCGCCGCCCCAGCACCTTCGCGACAGCATCGATGTCCGGGCAGGCTCGAAGATCGAGGATCACCGGGAGAACGTGGGCGTCCAAATCATCCGGCTTTCCGATCCGGTTGTTAACGGCCATCCGGACGAACACCAGGTCGAGGTAGGCGGAAACCAGGAACGCCTTCTCTCGGAACTGGGCGTCGCTGTCCTCGGGGTCGATCGCGGCCAGCAGGAACGGCATTTGGTCGATCTCGTTCCTGGCATTGTAAAACAGCGGTTCCAGAGTTGGCTCCAGGACGCTCGTCGCCGCGTGCAGTGAGGCATAACGCTTGGAGAGGCGTACTAGATCGTGTTCGATGAAACGCGCGAAGTCCGGCGCATACTTCAGGTTCATTCGGCGCGAGGCGTTCTCCTGCACCCATCCGTGGAACGACACACCAATGTCGGTGACCTCGGCGGCGCTCTGTGCATACCGCCCGATGAGCAATGCTTGGAGGAACCTCGCTGCTGCCTGCGGGGCGCGGTTGTCGATCCTGGCCAGGACGCCACCCCACGCCTCCCCCAACCGGGGCAGGTTGTGGCCATTGCTGGCGCGTCGCAACAGGAAGCTCTTCAAAAGATCGGCGGGACCGAGCTGTACCCCACGATCGTTCATCGTCTCGAAGATTTCCCAGCCCTGACGGCGGTTGTTAGCGTTGATGCCGACAAGGCAGACCCGGTTGAGCAGCCAGTGGATGAAGAGCGGCAGGGCTTCGTCGCGGATTGATTCCGGCAGCAGCCCGTCAAGCTCCTGGCTGCGTTCATAGAGGTTGGCAACCGACGGGCTCGCGTCGGCGGGCAACGAGAACGGTTTGTCTTCGAAAATCGCGTCAAGGACAGGGGCCCGCTCATCGGAGCGGATCGCGTACGCCCGCTCCCCGTATGAGCTGCCGGCGATGAGCGGCTCCAAGGCAGCAATGTCGCCGTGATACTCGGGCCGCTCTGCCTCCATCGCTAGCCGGCGCAGGTGCAACAGCAGCAGATGCAACGTGGTGATCCGTTGCTGTCCGTCGACAAGCGCCGCCACCTCGTCGTCCTGGTAATAGACGAAGGGCCCGAGGAAGTACGGCCGATAGTGGCGCACCTCGCGCCGTTCATGGCCAGGCATCCAGTCTTCAGCGAAATGGTCAGTCAGGTCGTCGATTAGCGCTTTGACGTCCTTCCGGCCCCAGCTGTACTCACGCTGATATGGATCAAGCCGGAATTTTAAGAGGCTGAATAGCTCCTTGATCGTGAAGCCGTCACCACGAATGGGAGAGTCGGTCATGCCACCACCTTCGTCGCACCAGCACTACGGAGCGGACAAGTTAGCTCGGATTCGGCTGCACCTTCGACGCGGTCAGGGCTTCTGCGATGGCTGCGAACTCCCGTAGCGCCGCTTCCAGATCCTCTACGATCTCCTGGGCGATCACTTCCGGCGGCAGTAGTGCGTCGGCGTCCTCAAGGGAGGCGTCCTTGAGCCAGGTGATGTCGAGGTTCACCTTGTCGCGGGCGATCAACTCCTCGTAGGAGAACGCCCGGAACCGCTCGGTCTCGACCCGCTCGGCGCGGTCCTTGCCCGGCAGGTAACAGTCGACGAAATCCTGGAGGTGTTCGCGACGCAGTGGGTTCTGCTTGAGCGTGAAGTGCTGGTTGGTGCGGAAGTCGTACACCCAGAGTTTTTGGGTCCACGGCTCCTCGCGGGCGCGCTTGCGCTCGAAGAAGAGCACGTTGGCCTTCACCCCGCCGGCGTAGAAGATGCCGGTGGGCAGGCGCAGCATGGTGTGAAGGTCGTACTGCTTGAGCAGCCGGCGGCGGATGGTTTCTCCCGCGCCACCCTCGAAGAGCACGTTGTCCGGCAGGACAACCGCAGCCCGACCGTCGATCTCCAGCAGGGACGCGATGTGCTGGACGAAGTTGAGCTGCTTGTTGGCGGTGGTGGCCCAGAAGTCGTTGCGCTCGATCTCCCGCTCCTCGCGGGTGGAGCGACCGTCCTCGCCGACCATCCGGATCGAGGAGCTGCGGCCGAACGGCGGGTTCGCGAGAACCAAGCTGTAGTGGTGTGCCGGCTCCTTGCCGAGCGCATCTCCGATCGTGATCAAAGAATCGCCGCTGGGGGTGCCGATGCCGTGCAGCAGCATGTTCATCGCGGCGAGTCGAGCGGTACCGTCGACCAGTTCGGTGCCGCTGATCGCGCCGTTGGCCAGCCGCCGCCGCTGGTCCGGGGTGAGGTCGCCGCCGTGGTGCCGCTGAATGAAGTCGAACGCGGCGAGTAGGAAGCCACCCGTGCCACAGGCTGGGTCGGTGATGGTGTCGTCGGGCGTGGGCTGCATGCAGTCGACCATGGCCCCGGTCAGTGCACGAGGGGTGAAATACTGCCCCGCGCCTGACTTGGCGTCCTCGGCGCCCTTGGCCAGCAACTCCTCGTAGGCGTCACCCTTGACGTCGACGCCGGTGCCGGACCACTCCACCTTACCGATCAGGTCGACGATCAGCCGCTTGAGCTTCGCGGGATCTTGGATCTTGTTCCGCGCCTTTCGGAAGATCGTGCCGAGAGTGCCACTACCGTGACCCAGTGTTTCGAGAATGTGCTGGTACTGCGCCTCCAACGCCTTACCGTCGACGTCGAGCAGGGTCTGCCAGGCCAGCTCGTTCGGCACGATCTGCTCGGGTCGGATCTCGCGATTGGCCCGCTCATCTGCCATTTTCAGGAAGAGCAGGAAGGTCAGCTGCTCGACGTAGTCGATGGTCGAGACGCCGTCGTCGCGCAGCACGTCGCAGTAGTTCCACAGCTTCCGTACCAACTGGCGCGAATCCAAAGTGCTCAAAGCGGCAGTGCCTCCTGCTGATAGTTGTCGCCGGTCACCCGGGTCGGCGGAGCCGCCAGCTCCTTCGGGGTACGCCGGGAACGCGCCCTCTGCTTGGGCGGCGCGGCTGCCCGTTCGGCACTGATACGTGCCAAAAGCTCCGGCGCCGGCTCATCGTTCGGGTCCTGCGGCACCAGCCGGCCCGCAAAGGCCGTCGATAACAGCGAAGTCCGCAACTGAGCCGCCCGCTTCGCCGCGGTCATCAACGCCGCCCGCAGGCGTTGCGTTTCCTCGGCCGCCGCCTTCCATTGAGCGACGATCCGATCTTGAACATCGAGCTTCGGTACAGGTAGCGCAATGTCAAACAGTATGGCCTGGTTAACCTTGTAGATGCCGGCGGTAGTACGCGCTGACTGCTCAATCTGGCGACGAACTTGAGGCGAATTCCAGACGAGGGCCAAAAACTCGGGCCTGATCGCAGTCTTATCGACTCGAACACGAATCAGCGTGTCCGGAAAGGCGACAGGATTACGGCCGGAATCTTGAGATACCAGCCCTCCACGCCCAACCAGTCGAAGCGATCCGTTCCCCCTGCTTATTAAGAAATCGTCCTGATGCACCAGATACTGCTTTGCCTCGTCAAAACTCCACGCACCCGATTTGCGCTCCGCTAAATCAACTCCGTCGCCGCGCAAAGCGGTTAGGCGAAGCACCGGAAAACCACCGGCCTTCGTGGGCACCGATTTACCGTTGATCATTTTCTCCGCAAGTAGTTCGCCCAACTTCCGATGCTTGATCAAGCTTGAACCCAACAGGTTTCTTGTCCAGGACCTACTCAATGAATCGAGCCGCAGACTGCCCGCAGTCAGGTTTGCTACGCCTGCGTTGAGACTAAGCAACGCGTCTTCGAGGGCATCGATGATTCGCTGCTGCTCGGCGATCGGCGGCAGTGGAAGTCGTACAGACTTCAGCTTTCCGGTGCTCAGCGTGTATAGCCCACTTGTGGAGCCTGCAACTTCACGAAGGTGGCGCGCTACAAGAGGTGAGTTCCAAACCAGCTCGAGAAAATCGTGCAGGAGCGCGGCGGTCGGACGGACACGGATCAAGTGGTTCTGATGCACGCACTTATCAATGCTTCCATCCCATGTCGCCGCGCGGCCGATCTGGTCCGGGCTACCGTTTCCCTCGACGACCAGAAGGTCCCCGCGCCGCAGCTCGAACCGCTCCAGCTCGTCATCAAACAGCTCCACCTCATGCACATCAGCAAGATCCAGCTTGCCTCGGTGCACGTTGGCCACCCGCAGAAACGGATACTTGTTTAGCACCGGGCGCCGCTTGGCCTGCTTTTGGATTCCGCCCTGGACCTCCGCAACCTCAGCCAGGTCTACCCAGACCCAACCCACTGGCAGTTCGGTCACGCGGACAGCTCCTGGTTCAGCTCGTTCAACAGCGGCTCAGCACGCTTACCGAACGCGCCAGCGAACCCGTCGATCCCGCCCCGCTCACTAAACGGCGCACCCTCCAGGTCGTCCGGGGTGACCTCCACGCTGACCGCTATCACGTCCTTGATCCTCTCCAGCCACCACGCCTGATCGGCAGTGAACGTAGCGCCCGCCTGTTCCTGTCGGAGCAGCCACCCACGGAAGCGCTCCTCGACGAGGCTGCGGTACGGACGCAGCTCCTGATCGAGCCCCAACTCATACCGGATGAGGCTGACAAGATCGGTCACTCCCCTGCTGCCGGGTGCTTCCGCGGTGCGGCCGAGCAGCACGTACGACTTCCACAGCGACTCCGGCGTCCACGCCTGCGGCGGCCGGGCAATCCGCTTCGCGAGTTCGTTGAGCTGGTCGTAGCCCACCCGACCCCGCCCCTCGAAGAAGACCTGCAACGCGGTGATCTCGTCGCGGTGTTCCTCCAGATAGTCGTGCCAGCTCTTCACCGTGACCTGCGCGCGTTCCTCGGGCGGCACCCCGGCCGCCGAGATCAGTTTGTCGGCGTTCACCTCGTCGATGGTGATGTCGTGCGCGCGGCGAATCTCCAGGATGCGTTCGCGCAGCGGCGGGTTCGCTGCGAGCGGACGCAGCGCGCCGGCCAGCAGGTCGCGTACGGCATCCGGGCCAGCTTCCTGGGCGGGGTTGAGCTGCTCAGGCGCGACCGCGTCGACCAGGCCGCGCACGATGCCGGTCAGTGGTTGGTCGGCGAGGTCGGCCAGTTCCGCACGCTCGTCGTCGGTCGACTGCTGGTCCAGCCGGGCCAGCCGGGCGGCGAGCGTGGCCACCTCGTCCGGGTCGGCGGTCAGCGTGCCGGCTTTCTTCAGCAGGTCGCGCAGCGAGATCTGCCGTTCGGTGTGGCGTTGCAGGGGCACCGCCTCGTCCAGGTCCGCTTCGGTGACACCAACCGCGTCGACGATGACGAACCGGTCCTTGACCTCGGCATCGGGCGTCACGGCCTGGAACTCGGCAGCGTCGATCGTGCGAGCGCCACGACCCTTCATCTGCTCGAAGTAGGTGGCGCTGCGCACCGGGCGGAGGAAGAAGACACACTCCAACGGCCGGACGTCGGTGCCGGTGGCAATCATGTCGACGGTCACCGCGATACGCAGCTCCGGACTGTTGCGGAACGCCTGGATGAGGGTGTCCGGGTTGTCGCCACTCTTGCGGGAGGCGTAGGTGATCTTCGCGGCGAAGTCGTTGCCCCGCCCGAAGACCAGCCGGACCATCTGCACAATCTCCTCGGCGTGGTTGTCGTCGCGGGCGAAGATCAGCGTCTTGGGCACGGTCTTCCGCCCAGGGAAGATCTCGGTGAAGAGGCGTTCCCGGAACGTGTTCAGCACCAGCCTTAGCTGGCCCTTCGAAATCACCGAGCGGCCGACCTGGCTGCCGCCGTACGTGAAGTCGTCTTCCAGCTCCTGGTAGCGCTCGGCCCGGGTGCGGCGGTCGCGCAGCGGCACTACGGTGCCGGCCTCGATGTCGGCGCCCTTCTCGGTGATCTCCGTCTTGATCCGGTACACGTCGAAGCTGACGTTCACGCCGTCGGCGACGGCCTGCTCGTAGGTGTACTCCGAGACCAGGTTCTGTTGGAAGAAGCCCAGCGTCTGCTTGACCGGTGTGGCGGTCAGCCCGACCACGAACGCGTCGAAGTACTCGATGACGCCTCGCCACTTGCCGTAGATCGAGCGGTGGCATTCGTCGACCACGATCAGGTCAAACGTCTCCGGCGGAAGCAGCCGGTTGTAGGCGACGTCGGCCGGCTCGTCCAACTCGTAGTCGTCGTACGCCCGGTCATCGAGATCCACGTCCGGCAACTCGTCGCCGCGCAGTGCGCCGTAGAGCCGCTGGATCGTGGAGATGACCACGGCGGAGGAGTCGAGCATGCCGGTGCCCGAAAGCCGGTCGACGTTGTGCAGTTCGGTGAACTTCCGCCCGTCGTCCGGGGTCTGGTAACCCGCGTACTCTCGCAGGGTTTGCTTGCCGAGGTTGTTGCGGTCGACCAGGAACAGGATCCGCGCGGCGCGGGCGTGCTTCAGCAGCCGATAGCTACTGGTGACCGCCGTGAAGGTTTTGCCAGCGCCCGTGGCCATCTGGATCAGCGAGCGCGGCCGATCCTCGGCGAGGGAGCGTTCCAGCCCATCGATCGCATCGATCTGAGCCGGACGCAGTCCGAGCCGGTCCAGCGCCGGCATCCGCCGCAGCCGCGCCCGCAACGTGGGTGCCGCCGGGTCGTCGTCGGCCTCCCGCATCCACCGCGCGAACGTCTCGGGCCGATGGAACGCAAAAACCTCGCGGGTACGCGGGAACGGGTCGAGCCGGTTGACGAAGGCGGTCTCGGTGCCCGTGGCGACGTAGCCGAAGGGCAGTGGATCGTCCCGGCGCCACGCGGCGAGCTTCTGCTCGGCGGTGAGCCCGTTGAGATAGCGGTCGAGCTGCGCCTCGACACCGCGCGGTGCAGTCCCCTCCCGTTTGGCTTCGATCACGCCGACCAGCCGCTGGTTGACGTGGAGCAGGTAGTCGGCCCGCCCAGTCGCCAGGGTCACCTCCCGCACGGCGATGCCGGTGCCGGCCCAGAGGTTGATCTTGCTCTCGTCCTGGACGATCCAGCCGGCCGCGCCCAACTGCCGGTCGATCTCGGCCCGGGTCTGTATCTCGTTGAGCGGTTCGTGGGAGGCACGACGGGCACGGGCGATGAATTCCTCGCGCCGAGCGGCCGAGACCTTGGCCGTCGCCTTGCTGTCCAGCGCCGCCTGCTCTGCCTCGGCGGCCGACGTGAGGCTCGCCACCAGGGCAGCGGCCTGATCGCGGCGGGCGTCGGCATCGCGCACGGCGCGATCCGCCGCGACCATCGCCTCCGCCTTGGCCTGCGCCAACGACGCCTTGCCCTCCAGCAGAAGCTTGGTCTGCGCCAGCTCGTCCTTGTAGCGCTGGATCTCGGCCTGGAGCCCGTCGGCGATGCTCTGTGACATCTGCTGAGGCGGCGGAGAGGGCGGCACGAAACCGAGCGGCGTGCGGTCGCCGGTCAAGGCCCGATGGAACCAGACCCCCAGCTCAAATCCGGTACGCAGCATGTCCAGCGCCGCGCGAACCTCGCCCAGATGATCGTGTACGGCCTTGTTGCCTTGATCCCGGAGGCGGTCGAACGCTTGATAGATCTCTGGAACGAGGGTGCCGTCTGCATAGAGCGCCTCAACCCGGCGGTAGAAGTTGTTCTGCTGCGGCCTTACCCCGGTGCGGCGGACGAGGTCCTTGGCCATCTCGTCGCCGAAGGCGCGGATCTTGAACATCGCCGACTGGGCGTCGACATAGACGAGCAGCTCAGCGCCCGCGCCGTACCAGACCAGCAGCGGGTGTTCCTTGAGGAACCCGAAGTTGGCGGACTGCTCTGCCAGACGTCGTACCTGTCGAGGATCCACGACACTCCACGTGGCTAGCCTGCGGTGAACACGTCAGGATAGGGACGATCACCGCTTCGCACAGCCCGCACCACGCGCGGTGACAGCTTTCCGACACCAGGACGCTGATCAACTGCGGCTAGGGGTCGGTTGCGCAGGACGCCTCGACCGGGTTCACGCGCCCGCCTTGGGGCCCGCTTGAGCGGGCTCTTCGTTTCTTTCGCGCTCGTCCCTGTCGAGCAGTTGCCCACCTCAGCGGACGAGCCGATCGCCTAAGTCCGGCGGGCTGGCGGATCTGCCGCAGCTGTTGCAATTCGCTGCGTAATCGCCCGCAAGTTGCCCACGGTGAACCGCTCCGGATCGACCAGCACGTCGACTGCCACACCGGGCGCGGCCAGCCAGAACGCCTCGGCGGCACCGATGAGGCCAGGATCCTCGCCGTGCTGAAAGTCGGTGAGTGCCCAATCAGCGTTATCACGCTCGTGATACTCGGCCAGGAAGTCGCGTAGCTTGGCGATGGTGCCCAGCCGGTCGCCCCGGAGCACGTGTACCCGTAGGTCGACTCGGTGGCCGTCCTCGACTTGACGCTCCCAGACCCGGGTGGCGAACGTGACGTCCTCCCACTCGGAGACGAAGTCCGAAACCAGGTCGCCGACGTCCGGCGGCAGATAGCCGATGCGGAAGCCGTCCAACTCGCCACCGTCCCGGGCAACCGAATCAGGCACACCCGTCACCTGGCGGCCTCCATGGCCGCCTCAATCCGGTCGAGGTAGTCCCACCACTTCTCGTCGTCCCGGCGACAGGAGGAGAGCAGGTTCGCCGCAACGACGAAGGCCAGGATAATGACGTTTTCAGTCGGGACTGCGGTGCCGAACGGCTCACCCCTCATCAGCCTCATCAAGAAGTCCGCCACCTCGCGGCGAGTCGGTTGCGCCCAGGATTCCGCCTCGGCGACTTCCTCAGCCACGGCCAAAATCTGATCGTCGCTCGGCCGACCCTTATGGATGTCGACCATCAGAAAGCCAACAAGGGTGAGGGCAAGCTCGACGGTTGCAGCCGCCGTGTTGTCGTCGTTGAGGGTCCGCAGCCGCTCATCGAGCTTCGGGAAATCACGCTGCACGGCGGCGTGGATCATGGCTCGCATCGCGGCTTCGGTGGAGCTATTGATCTTCACTTTGATTCCTCTCTCGGCGCCTCTTCAACCATGACTTGCCGGCACTGACTGTGGCCGCCGTCGCCAAGAGCGTCCCGGCGACCGCCTTCGGCAGCACTGGCATGAACTCGGCGACTGTTGCCCAAGCGGCCCCACCAGCCGACGCCCAAAAACCGACTGCCTCGGCGCTCACCCGTTCCCGCCGCCTACCGGGTTGTGCAATGTCTTGCGCGTCAGCGTCTCGGCGAGCACGAGCACCCTCTCGTCGGTTCGGAGGGTTCTGAGGCTGGCGGGGCACATGAGGACGGATGATCGGACTCACCGCTGCGGGTGGCTGGTGGGTTGTGCTACCACCACCCGTGGTCAGTTTCCCAGCGCTCGGACCTTGGCGATCGTCTCCTGGACGTGCTGCTTGGCCGGGTCGCCGCCCTGGGAAGCCTGGGCCAGCGCCTGACGGTACGCATCGATCATGCCGACCAGTGGGCCGGCTGCCACGCCTTCCAGCGCACCGGCTACGAGTGCCCGCGCCTCGGCTGCGTCCTGGGCTGCCGCTGCGGTCTTGGCCTTCGCCTCGTCCAGCTTCTGCGACGCCGCCGCCAGCCTCGCGATGATCTGTGCTGCGCTCACGCGCGCCTCCCCCGTGGTCGACCATCGCCTCCACCACCGCACCGGCGGAGACCACATGGGAGCGTACGAGATCCGCGCACGCAGCGCGACCACTCACTTGCCCAGCTAGGAACTCGCCCGCGGCGGCTGCCCGAAAAGCGCTAAATCTGCCGTTGAGCGCTCAGCGGTCGGCGACGAACACGCCAAGCCCGTGGACGCCCTGCACCCAGCCCTGGGTCTGGAGGACCAGGATGGCCTGCCGCACGACGGTCGTCGAAACGCCATGCTGCGTCTTGAGCTGCACCGTGGACGGCAATTGGTCCCCCGGCGCAAGCTCTCCTGACTCGATCTGGCCCCGAATGTGATCCGCGAGCCGTTCCCACTTTGGTTTGACGGGCATATGGACTCCCAGGTCTGCCCCGCCATTTGATCACGCGTTACTACTCGTGACAAGCAACGTGTTGTCGTGCTTGCTATCCGTGACTAGTTGTGTAAAGTTCGAATCGACCGGCTCCCAGGTCTGCAAACCCGGAGCTGGTTCGTTCCCACCGCGCAGAGAGCGCCCGGCCGGTCGGTCCCCCCGTTCGGCCGGGCGTGCCGGGGCGTGCCCGCACGCCGTCCCGGCACACCAGCCATGACCAGCAAGGAGACAACCCGACGGGAGCCCCCGATGCCCGATCGACCCGACGAATCCCCCACTGACCCAGCATCCCCATCCAAGCAGCGCCGTCGCCTCGTGTCCGAACAGGACGTCGAGGATGCCGACGACGTCCTGTTCGCCCATCCACCACGCGTGGTGCGGCGCTGGCTGTGCGAGTGCGGCGTGGACTACCCCTGCGCCGATGTGCGCTTCGCCCTCCTGGTCAAGTCCAGCGCTGAGGCGGGCGAATGAGCACCGACACCGTGGACGACCTGCGTACCGCATGGTTGGCCACGATCTCCGCCGCCGACCGCGCCGGTGCGCACCTGCACGGGGCCGGGCCACGCGGCCGGCGGCTGCCCTGGCAGGACGCGGTCACGGAGTGCTGGCGTGCGCTGAGTTTGGTCTACGCCGGCTTGGCCGCGGACCGGAGTTCGCCGGGAGGCTCGGCCGGGGACCTGCTCGCCGGCCTGCGTGACGCTCGCGTCGACGCCGACCGGGCCGCCACGTTGGCCGCCCGTGTCCGGTGGCGGTTGGGGGCGGCTGAGGACCGGCTGCGGCGTACCCGAATCGTGGCGGACGAGGTCGCGGCCCGGCACGTCGCGGCGGCGATCAGCCGGTTGGACCTGGTCGGCGCCCGGCTCGCGGTCGGCGGTTGCCGGATCGACCGAACGGTCGCGGCACTGACCGGTGAACCGACGGCACCGCCCCGGCCTACCAGCCACCGCAACGCCGAGAGCGACACCGCCGAGTTGATTGCCCACGGCTGTCACGCGGCGAGCGTTCTGGTGACCAGGCGGTACCGATTGAGCAGGCCACGCCGCCACAGGAGCGCACTCACGATGATCAGGGAGCGACGATGGTGACCGATCCACACGCGGCGCTACGGGGTCTGCTGACTGGTCGGCTGCGTGGCCACGAACGGCGGCTGCGCCGGTTCACCGAGCCGGACTGGCGGCGGTACGCCGATCTGCTCGCTGGGGCGCTGCTGGTGGCGGTGCGGCGACGGTTCGTGGCTGGGCAGGATCGGGCGCCGGTGATCCGGTTCGTGGCGTCCGTCCGGGAACGCTACGACGCCACCGGGCGTGACGTCGATCCGGTGCTGGCCGAGGCGCTGGTCTGGGCGGCGCTCGGTGAACGTCCGCCGGTGCCCGACGACGCGGCGGCGGTCGTCGCGCGGACGGTGTTGCTGCTCGGTCTGCTCGAAGACGAGGGTCTCACCGACAGCGAGCGCGACGACATTCTCGCCGCTGCCGCGCACGCTGCGGACGACTCGGCATTGGGCGTGGATCGGCAGCAGGCAGGCGCGACCGACCAGCGGTAGACGCGGCACGGACCGCCTTTGCGGGACAGTGCCGGGGCGGGGAGCGCCATAGACTCTGCTGCCGGCAGGCAAGTGAACGGTCCGTGCCGCTGGAGGAGTGACGCGACGTGGCATCTCAAGGGAACCCCGCCGCCGCTACCGGCCGTCGTCGCCGGACCAGGGCCATCGCGCTGTCGGGCGGGCTCGCGGCAGTTCTGGCCCTTGTGCTCGTCGCTGCCCACGCCACCGGTGACAGGTGGGACATCCTCAACAGTTCCCGGTCGTCTTCCTCGACACCGCCCGCGCCCACGGTCACCGCAGAATCTGGGGCACAGCTCGCCCGGGCCTGCATCGCGCAGACCAAGGGCGAGGAAGCCGTGGCGTACTTCCACCGGGACATCCCGGCGGACCGGTGGGGCGACCCGGTGCGCGGCACCGCCTCGGCGAGCAGCGCGCCGTTCGTGCTGTGGCTCTTCGACGACGATTGCGAGCCACACAAGGCGCTCGACGTGCCGCCGCGGACCAGTCGCACGTTCAAGGCGCAGGTGGGTCAGGTCTGGTCCTACACCGAAGCGTCCGCGGGGCAACCCGCCGACGGCCGCACCTGTCGCGTCTTTGGCCTCTCCAACAGCGGCACCGAGCAGAGATTCAGCGACAGCGGGCTCCTCACCTATCACGGGGAGTAGACCGGCGACCTCAAGGTCGAGCCGGGTGGGATCGCGGCGGGGATCAGCGCAGGCCGCGGACCAGCAGCAGGTAGGCGCAGTAGGCCATCGGCACCAGCAGAAAACAGATCAGGAACCCGAGCGGCAGATAGCGCGGCGGGGTGCCGGTGACCATCGCGGGCCGCCCCCATCTGCCCAGCACCAGGTACCCACCGAAGAACGCCACCGCCGGCAGCCCCGCGCAGATCCACGCGCCGAGCGTGAACCCGTCGACCATGCCGACGCCGGACGCCAGCACCAGGGCCAGCACGAGCACTCCGGCGGCAGCACCGCACGCGGCGTAGACCGCGACCGCCCGCGCCAGCGGCGACCACGTCGGCAGGAGCGCCGGCCGCTGGGCCAGAAGCTCCGCCTGCTGCCCGTGCCGGTCGGCCTCGTCGGCCATCCGCCGGGCCAACTCCAGCTCCACCGCCGGGTCGACCGCCGCCGCGCGTTGCGCCGGCACCCCGACGCCCGCCGGGCTCACCGCAGTCGGCAGCGCCAGCCGCGCCTCCCCCGCCGGCAGCTCGGGGTACGCCCCGACCCCCGCCCGCCCCGGCACGCCGGCTGCGCCGTCGGGTCCCCCGTCCCCCGCTCCGGGTGCGGTGGAAGGGCCGGACCCGGCAGCGGACGGAAGGCCCGACCCGGCAACGGTGACCGGACCAGCGCCGAACCCGGAGCCGGGGGCCGACCCGGAGCCCGACGGGGGGCCCGGCCAGCCGGCGGCTTCGGCCGGACTCCCCGGGGCAGAGCCTGCGGGTGGCTGGTCGACTCGGATCGATCGGCCGAGTTGGTCGAGGCGGTGCCCCTGTGCGGTCAGTCTCTGCTGGAGGTAGTCGACGGCGGCGTGCAGGTCACGGCGGCGCGCGGACTCGGTGGCGGCGTGCTGCTCACCGGCCCGGCGCTGCTCGGCGAGTTGTCGGGCCAGCGCCGCGTACTCCTCGAAGGACACTGTCACCGCTCCCCGTCCGGGTCGTGCCCGTCGCCGACGAACGGGACGATCAGCCGGGTGCGCTGGTCGTGCCGGTCGATCAGCAGCGCCCGGTCGGCGCGGGGCGTGTAGGTCAGGTCGTGCGTCCCGAGGTGCAGGGCCAGCTCGGCCCCGGGCACGTTGAGGGCGACCAGACAGGCGACGTCGTCGCGGTTCTGTGTGCCGCCGAGGTCGTCGGCGAGCCGGCGCAGCCCCCGCCACCAACCGAGCAGGTGCACGCCCTGCCCGGGGCCTTGGCGCAGCAGTGTGCGCAGGTCGTCCAGGCCGGAGCGGAACGTGCCCGGGTCGGTCGCCCCGAACACCGGCGCGGCGGCGTCCATGCCGAAGACCACCAGGTATTCGCGGCCGGTGGGCTCGGCGGCCAACGTGGTGACCCGGTCGCGCAGCCCGACGGCGTCGAGGCGGTGCACCGGGTGGCCGGCGGCGCGCAGGACCGCTTCGGTGTCGTCGGCGACCGGGTCGGCGACGGTGACCAGGGAGACCAACTGGAACCGGGCGTCGCCGGGGGTGTGCTGGCGGGCCAGGCTCAGCGTCGCGGCGCGCAGCACGTCCGCGCCGGTCGGTGCGGTGCCCACCACGGCGAGGTGCCGGCCGGGGGTGGTGTCCATCAGGAACAGGGCGGTGGTGCCGTGCACGTCGACGGTCCGGCCGACCAGGGCCATCGGGCGCCGACCACCGGGGCGCAACCCGGCGAAGGTGGGGTCGTCCTCGACCCGTGCGACCTCGTACCCCTTGAAGACCGCCGGTGCCCGCGAGCCCGGCGGGCGGGCCTGCCACAGCTCGTGGCGCAACGCGGCGAGGTCCGCGGCGGCGGCGTGCGCGTCGGGGAAGCGCAGCACGGTGTCGGCGCCGACCGCACCGGCGGCGGTGTTGACCACGGCGGAGCCGACCGGCAGGGCCGCGGCGGCGTCGTTGAGCTGATCGAGCACCCCGCCGCCGCCGGGCAGCGCCACCCGCAACGCGAACTGCCCGAAGATCGCCTCGGCCCGCCCGTAGAGGGCCTCGATGCCAGTCATGCTCTGGCTCGCCAGCACCAGGTGGATGCCGTACGAGCGGCCCTTGCGGGCCAGCTCCTCCAGCAGGTCCACGGATTCGCGGGCCAGCGCGTCGTTGCCGGCGAGCAGGACGTGGAACTCGTCGATGACCGCCACGATGCGGGGCAGCGGGCTGTCCCGTGGCAGGTCGGCGAGCTTCGTGACGCCGTGGCGCTTCAGCGCGCCGGCCCGGCGTTGCGCCTCGCGGCGCAGCTCCCGCAGGACGGCGAGGCCGTACTCACGGTCGGATTCGATGCCGACGGCACGGGCGTGCGGCAGCCAGGACGGGTCCCGACCGGTGGGCACGAACTCGGTGAAGCTCACGCCCTCCTTGAAGTCGAGCAGGTAGAGCTGCAACTCGGCCGGGGAGTAGCGGGCGGCCAGCCCGTAGAGGACGTCGAGGAGGAAGACGGTCTTGCCCGCGCCGGTGCGCCCCCCGACCAGCCAGTGCGGGGTGGCGTCGTCGAAGGCGAGCGTCAGGGGTGCGGTGCCGGCCCGGCCGATCACCGTCCGCAGACCGTTGCCGGCCGACTCGGCCCAGCGTCGCTCGGGCAGCAGGTCGGTGAAGGGCAGCGCGTCGGCGCGGCGGGTGGCAGCGCCGAGGTGCTCGGCGAGCGCGCGTACCGAGGCTGCCGGCGGGTCACCGTCGAGCACCACGGGTGCGGCGAGCCCGCTGCCGTCGGCGCTGAACGGGATGCCGGGCGGGTCGCCGACCTGCGCGTACCCCTGGTGGAGCCGGATCGCGGTGGTGCCACCCAGCGGCGGCGCGGTTTCGCCGGGCACCCGGGACGGGTGGCCGGTGAGCAGCATGCAGACGGCGGCGGCCGGGCCGGCGTGGGTGAGCGCGGCGAGCCGGGCCAGCTCACGCGGCGGTGGCGCGGCGGTGGCGACCACCACCAGGAGGTGCCGGTCGGCGGGCTGACCGTGCTGGGCGGCGCGGGCATGCTGCTCGGCGGCATCGAGCAGCGCGGCGACCTCGGCCTCGCTGGTGGCTGGCGGGTCGAGCACCCCCGCGTCGAGCAGGGGACGCAACGGGCCGAAGGTGGCGCCGAGCGCCGCGGTGTCGATGCCGGCGACCCGGACCTGACCGGGCGGTGCGGTGGCGACCAGCCGCAGCACCAGTGCCCGCAGCAGCCCGGCGACCCGGGGATCGCGGGCGTCGGTGTCCAGGGCCAGGTGGTGCCCACCGCCGAGGGGAACCAGCACCGGGAAGCCAACGTCCGAGATGGACGCCTCGCCGATCCGGACGGCCGCCGGCTCGTCGGTCAACGGCGTGGCGCCCGGAGCGGGGGTGGCCAGGGCGCCGCCGAGGCGGGCGAGGCGGGTCACCAGCGCGTCGACGCCGACCGGGGCAACGGCGGCCGGTGCGGTGCCGAGCGCGTTCCGGGCGGCGTCGAGGTGCGCTCGGGCCGCCCGGTGGGAGTTGATCGCCTGCCCGTACGCCGACGCGAGCCTGCCCACCCTCTGCCCCCAACGCCGACGGCCGCCTGGTCCCAGGAACCCTAACGGACAGCGGTGGCACCCGGACAGTCCTGCGAGGACGTGTCACGCCGGACCCGTCAGGCAGGGCCGCACGGCACGGGGTCGGGCGCGTCGGCCAGCCCACAGCGGAACACCTCCACCGGCGCCGTCGCCACCTGCGGCACCTGCTCCACCCGCAGCAGGGCAAGCCGTTTGTCGACCGGCTCGCCCGAGTCGGGCGTGAACCGGATCAGCCCGGCCACCCCCGGGTAGCCCTGGCCGGCGTTCTGCCGGAGCACCTCCGCGTGCACGGCGACCGGGTTGACCGACGTCGGCTCCCACCGTTGTAGCTGGTCGGCGTGGAGCAGCCGGGCGGCGAGGCTCTCCACCGCCCGGATCATCATCATCGCCGCGTCGTAGGCGAGGCTGACCCGCTCGCCGACCTGATGCCCGGAGTCCGGCCGGCAACGCGGCGGGTCCAGCAGGTCGTCGGCCCGGATCATGGACAGGAATCTGGCCCGGGCGTCGTCGCGGCGCTCCTCGGCGGCCCGCAGCGCCGCGCAGGTGGCCAGGGATGCCTTGGAGACGTACGTGACCGGCAGGTTGCCGGGGGCCGCGGCGCGCAGCCCGGGGTTGGCCATGTAGCGGTTGACCGAGTCGTCGGCGACGAGGTGCCGGGGTGGGTTGCCCCCGCACTCGCGCAGCGCCCGCAGGAAACCGTCGAACTCCGTCCAGCGGCCCGCGTAGAAGAGCAGGCCGGGATAGCCGCACTCGTCGGTCAGCCGCTCACCGGTGCTCCACGCGTCGAGGCGCGTCATGCGGGCGCCGAACCGCTGCCGCAGCCCGTCGACGAGGGTGCCCACGTAGAGGTCCTCGGTGAGCGAGCTGCTCTCCAACGTCGTGTAGTAGACGTGCGCCTCGCCGACCTTCAGCACCTGTTGGGCGTACGCGTCGACCATCTCCACCTGATCCGTGTTGGGCGCGGAGATCTGCAGGTAGAGGCGGGAGTTGGCGTCCATCCGGTCGGCGGAGAGCGTGGGTGCCAGCACCGGCAGCCCGACCTTGTTCAGCTCGCGCAGCGCTCGGGCGGTGCTCGTCCGGCTCTCCACCAGGCCGACCACCCCGACCACCGTGGGGTCGCCCGAGGCCAGCTCGGCCAGCATCGACACGGCCCGGTCGGCGTAGATCATCTGCTTGCCGCCGTTGGCCACCACGATCCGCAGCAGCGCGGCGCCGTCGGCGCCGGCCGACTCCTTCAGCAACGCGTACTGGGCGGTGGCCATGCCTTCGAGCTCCTCGCGCTCGGAGACGTAGGACTCCTCGTCGGCGCGGGTCGGGTTGCCGGTCAGGGTGCCCAGGTAGACCAGGGTCAGGAAGGGCCGGCGCTGGTCGCTGCGCTGCCAGACCTCCTCGGCGGCGCGGTTCTGCGCGAAGATGCGCTGCTGGATCTTTCGCAGACCCTCCTGACCGGGGTCGTTGTTGAACACCTGGGCGGCGCTGTCGCTGTAGCCGACACACTCGCCGTTGGCGACCACCTCGACCGAGACCCGACCGCCGGTCAGCGACGGGTGGCAGCCCGGCGCCCACCGGCTGCCGGCCCACACTCCGAGCGCCGCCACCAGCACCAGGCACAGCGCTGCCGGCAGGAAGCGCCGCGACCACCAGGGCGGGTCGGGCGCGGAGAACGGTCGCATGCCGCCACGCGGCGGCGGGCCGGTGTCGGAGTCGTCGGGGCGCAACGCCACCAGCCAGGCGGCCTTGCGGCGCAGCCGCCGCATCTCCGGGAGCGCCTCGGCCCACTCGTCGTACGCCTCGTCGGCCTCGGTCAGCGGGTGCGGCTCGGGCAGTTCCGGCGGTGGTTGAACGCCGGACACGACGATGAGCAGCGGGTCGTTGCGGCCCGTCTCGGTGCGGACGTCGCCGATCAGGCGGACCAGTTCGCCACCGACGTTGCCGGGGGCGACGTGATCGATCAGCAGCGCCGGGTACGCGGTGCGCCGCCAGTCCGACGGGCGCCACGGTCGACGCCGGTACGCCTGCCGCAGGTCCTCCAGGAACGCGTGCAGCAGCAGCTTGTTGACCTGGTCGGGTTGCTCGCCGTCGCGCCACCCGGCGGTGAGGCGTTCGGCGAAGCCGAGGAAGGTGACCGACTGCCGGGGCGCCAGATACTGCTGGCGCATGAACCAGTTGTAGTGCCGCCCGAGCACCGGCACCCGGCCGGAGACGGCGGCCCGGAAGACCACCCCCGGCACGGCGCGGCGGACCACCCACAGCAGCACCTGCGAGACGATGCTGACCGCGTCACCGCCGCTGGGCAACGCCTCAGGCGTACGCGGGCCCCGGCGGTCGCGCAACCGGCGGACCAGGGCCGCGCGGCCGTCGTCGGCGTCGGTGCCGAAGCTGAGGCTCTGGTGCATCAGCCAGTCGGCGAGCGGGTAGTGCCGGAAGCGCAGCCGGGCGGCGCCGAACGCCTCCAGGGAGAGCTGCCGGTGCAGTTCGCGTAGCAGCGCCGGGACGTCCCCGGCGCCCGGTGGCGCGTCGGCGTCCAACACGGCGTGCGGCACCCGCCGCCGGGCGCCCTGACCGAGGAATCGGCGCAGCGGCACCATCAGATCCGCCGTGTCGGAGCGGACCAGCCAGAGCAGCGGCAGCCGACGGTCGCCGCGACGGGGTCGCCGCAGCAGCCGTGCGAGCAGCGCGAAGAACTCGAGCCCGCCAGCCGGCAGCCGGTCGCGCCCGGTGGCCGCCTGCCGCTGGCCGATCAACTCCTGCTTGGGCACCTCGGACCGTCGCACGCGTCACCTCCGATTCCACCCAGTGTGACGCATCGGGTACAGACGCGTGGCCGGCCGACGGCCGAGTGCCCACAGGGGACGCTCGGCCGCCGGCCGATGGGTTCTGGCGGTGCGGTGCCGTTTCGCTCTAGCCGGTGACAGCGTTCAGCGCGGGCAGGTATCCGTAGCGGTAGCCGTCGGCGTCCGGGTGGTACGCCTCGATGATCCCGGAGATGTCGTTGATCCACGGGTCGCCGGCGCAGACGCCGTGCCCGGCGAAGGTGCGTCGGGTGTCGGCAAAGGTGGCGCCGGCCGCGCTGGCCCGGCCAGCCGTGACCGAGGCGAGCACGTCGGCGGCCTCGTTGAGGATGGTGCGCTTGTAGGTGCTCATCGCCAACCATCCGCAGGAGGTCGTCTCGAACAGCCGCGGATAGCCGAGGACGATCAGCCGGGCGTTGGGTGCCCGGTTGCGGATGGCGGTGTAGGTGGCGTCCAGCCGGGCGGGCAGGGTCGTGGTGGCGAAGGTCTTCGCGGTGTTGACGGCGTTGGTGCAGGACGAGGTGCTGCCGAACCGGCAACTGGTGATGACGTTGACGAAGCCGGCGTCGTTGCCGCCGATGGTGATGGTGACCAGGGTGGTGCTGGCGCTGAGCGCGCTGACCTGGTCGTTGAGCACGTCGGCGGTGACCGCACCGCCACAGGCCCGGAAGTTGAAGCTGGTCACGCCGTGGGCGGCCGCCCAGAGCGGGGCGTACGACTTCTGGCTGCGCAGGCAGCCGGACGAGTCGTACGGGCCGGCGCCGACGCCGGAGGAGTACGAGTCGCCGAGCGCGACGTAGTTGACGGCGGCGGCCTGCGCGGTGCCGGGAACGAGCACGGCGCCGAGGGCGGCGGCGCAGAGGGCGACCAGTGCGGCCAGGGCGCGGGCGAGTGGACGGTGGGGCATGACGGACCTCCACAGAACAGGGGGTGGTGGGATCCTGCGACCGCGCGCGTGGCCAGGTTGGGTCTTTTGTTACTAGCCGGTAATGCTATCGAAACATCTCCATCAATGGAATAGGTGGACGACGCCGCGCGGCGGGTCTGCGACGTTCACTTCTGTCGATTAGGTTGACGTGGCGAACACCCGATGGAGGGAGTCCACCTCGTGCGACGTGCACTCACGGCGGCCACCGCCGCCCTGACCCTCACCACCGCCGGCACCATGCTCGCCGGCACCCCCGGCCAGGCCGCCCCGACGGGCTGGGGTCGGCCGATCGTCACCGCCGCGCCGCAACCCGGTGCGGCCGGCCTGGGCGACACCTACTTCCCCGACTACGGCAACGGCGGCTACGACGTCGAGCACTACGACGTCCGGCTGCGCTACGACCCGGCCACCGACCTGCTCACCGGCACCACCACCATCCTCGCCACCGCCACCCAGGACCTGTCGGCGTTCAATCTCGACTTCCTGCTCGACGTCGAGTCGGTGCGGGTCAACGGTTGGGCGGCGACCACCAGCACCGCGGGCGCACACGAGCTGGTGGTCACCCCGGCCCGCACGGTGACCCGGGGTCAGCAGCTCACCATCGTGGTGCGCTACAACGGCATCCCGTCGGAAACCCTGGTCGGCGGCTACACCGGCTGGACGCGCACCGACGACGGCGCCCTCGCCGTCAACGAGCCCGAGTCGGCCTGGTGGTGGTTCCCGAGCAACGACCACCCCCTGGACAAGGCCACCTTCGACATCTCGGTCTCGGTGCCCACCGGCGTCGAGGTGATCAGCAACGGCGTGCAGCCGAGACCACCGGTGGCCGAGGCCGGCAACCGCACCCGGTGGATCTGGCGGACCACCTCACCCACCGCCACCTACCTGGCCTTCATGGCCATCGGCCAGTACGACATCGTCACCGACACCACGCCGGGCGGCCAGCCGGTGGTCAACGCATACAGCACCTCGCTGGGCGCGCTCGGGCCGGCCGCGAGGGCCAGCATCGAGCGGACCGCCGAGATCGTCGACTGGGAGAGCGGGATCTTCGGGCCGTACCCGTTCGAGGCGCAGGGTGGCGTGGCCGGGCCGATCGACGGCATCGGCTTCGCACTGGAGACCCAGACCCGACCGGTGTACGGGCCGGGCTTCTGGCGGCGCGGCGCCAACACGTACGTGGTGGCGCACGAGAACGCCCACCAGTGGTTCGGTGACTCGGTCTCGGTGGCCGAGTGGCGCAACATCTGGCTCAACGAGGGCTTCGCCTCGTACGCCGAGTGGCTCTGGTCGGAGGAGCAGGGTGAGGGCACCGCGCAGGAGGTGTTCGACTTCACCTACGCCAGCTACCCGGCTGACGACGAGTTCTGGCAGGTGCTGCCCGGTGACCCCGGTGCCGCCCGGGTCTTCGACAACGCCGTCTACGACCGCGGCGCGATGACGTTGCACCAGTTGCGGCTGGCCGTCGGCGACGACGCGTTCTTCGAGATCCTGCCGGCCTGGACCAGCGAGCACCGATACGGCAACGGCACCATCGAGCAGTTCCAGGCACTGGCGGAACGGATCTCCGGGCTGGACCTGGACGACCTGTTCGCCACCTGGCTGTTCACCGCCGGCCGGCCCGACGTGGCCACCGCCGCACGCAAGGCGGCCCCACCGACGGAGCCGAAGTCCTGGGCCAAGATCCGCGAGTCGCACCACCTGCTGTCGCACTAGGCATCCGGTGTGGACTGGAAGGGCCCGCCGTCCTGCGGCGGGCCCTTCCGGCGTCTCGGTGTCTCGGTATCCCGGCGTCTCGGTGTCCCGGGGTTCCGGTGTCCTCACGGTGCACGGACCGACGGCCGGCCACTTCGGTGCTTGCCTGTCGAGCTGCCCCAGGAATGGGGCGATGACCGCGGCCCATATCTGGGGCAGCTCTACAGGGACCGTCAAGGATGCTGTTGCTCTCCCGCAGGTCGTCCCCGGCCGACTTCACCACCCGGCCGAGGGTCTGGAGAAGCCCGGTCACGCAGTCGCTGGCACGCCTGTCGCCGCGGCCGTGCTCGCTTCCACGGCACGGATGTGCCGGTAGGCGAACCAGAGCGGAGGGAACGCCCCAACCGCGAAGGACAGGTCGATGAGCGTCCAGAACCAGGGGATGTCCCGGACCGGCCCGCAGATCAGCGCCAGCGGCACGATTCCCGCGCAGGCGATCATGCCGACCTGCACGACCCACACGTTGCGCACCGGGTCCCGCAGCGGCCCCCAGAACGCCACCGCCAGCACCAGATGGGCGAACGCCAGCCAGTCGGTGCCGTAGAGCAGGAACGGGTAGTCCTCACCGGCCGTCACGAGGCCGGCGTGCACCCGCTCGATCCAGGCGACCAGGGCGGGCAGTTGGTCGGAGAGCGGGTCCAGTGCGCGCAGCAGCCAGCGCACCTCGATCTCCAGCGGAAATGCGGTGGCACCGCTCAGGAAGAGCCCGATCAGCACGACCCACAGCCACCGACGGGTCCGTCGTAGCCGCTCCTCGATGTCCATGATCGCAGCGTAACGATGATCTTCGTTTCGTCCTGTCCCGTGCGCGGGCCATCGGGGGGTGACCGCTGTCTCAGCGACGCGCCGCCCGACGGTGAGGTCCGGCCGGTGGGCAGGGACTGCCGCACCGACCGGACCTCCGTGGACCGCCGGTGACGCCCGGTCAGCGAGCGGCGAGGGCCTGCGCGGCCGGGCCGACCGGGGCCGGCAACGCACCGACACCACCGAGGTGCTCGTGGATGGCGGCAGCCGCCGCACGCCCCTCGGCGATGGCCCAGACGATCAGCGAGGCACCCCGGTGCATGTCACCGGCCACGAACACCCCGTCGGCGTCGGTCTGCCAGTCGTCGCGGGCGTCGACCGCGCCCCGGGGATTACGGGTCACACCGAACTGGGCCAGCAACGGCTGCTGCTCGGTGCCCTCGAAGCCGATCGCCAACAGCACCAGATCTGCCAGCAGCTCCCGCTCGGAACCCGGCACCACGGTCACGACCCGTCGACCGTCGCGCTTCTCCACTGTCACCTCAGCGATCCGCACCGCCCGCACCTGTCCGGTGCCGTCGTCCACGAACTCCTGCACCGCAACGGCGAAGACCCGCTCGCCACCCTCCTCGTGCGCCGGGTAGCTGCGCAGGATCCACGGCCACGTCGGCCACGGGTCCCGTGCCTCGTCGCGCTCCTGGGGCGGCTGCGGGTACAGGTCGAGCTGGTGCACGCCCGCGGCGCCCTGCCGGTGCGCGACGCCGAGGCAGTCAGCCGCGGTGTCACCACCACCGATGATCACCACGTGCTTGCCGGCCGCGTCGATCGGGCTGCCGTCCGGCAGCAGCGCACGCGCCGGCCGGGCCTCACCCGTGGCCGCGACGCCAGGCTGGTCGGTGGCCGCGGTGGCGACCGCGCGATTCGCCGCGACCAGGTGCGCCATCGCCTGGTGTACGCCCCGAAGCGCCCGCCCCGGGGTCTCCGGAGTGTCCCGCCCCTGCAACGCGCCGCAGGCAAGCAGCACCGCGTCGTGTTCGGCGCGCAACTGCTCGGCGGTGACGTCCACCCCGACGTTCACGCCGGTGCGGAAGCGCACCCCCTCGGCGACGAGCTGGGCCAGGCGGGCATCGATGTGCCGCTTCTCCAACTTGAAGTCGGGAATGCCGTACCGGAGCAGGCCGCCGATCGCGTCGTCACGCTCGTACACCGTCACCGCGTGACCGGCGCGGGCCAGTTGCTGGGCGGCGGCGAGGCCGGCGGGCCCGGAGCCGACGACGGCGACCGACCGACCGGACGGCGCCGGCACCGCGCGAGGGGTGAAACCGCGTGCCGCGGCGGCGTTGGCGATCTCCACCTCGACCTGCTTGATGGTCACCGGCTGGCCGCCGGAGATGCCGAGGACGCAGGCCGCCTCGCAGGGCGCCGGGCAGAGCCGGCCGGTGAACTCCGGGAAGTTGTTGGTGGCGTGCAGCGACTCGACTGCGGCGTCCCAGTTGCCGGTCCGCACCAGGTCGTTCCAGTCCGGGATGCGGTTGCCCAGCGGGCAGCCGTCGTGGCAGAACGGGATGCCGCAGTCCATGCATCGGGTGGCCTGCTCGCGGACCAGTTCCTCGCCGGCCGGTGGGTACACCTCGCGCCAGTCGCTGATCCGCACCGGCACCGGGCGGCGGGCCGGCAGTCGCCGGTCGTAGCGCAGGAAACCGTTCGGGTCAGGCACGAGCCACCTCCTGGGCAGCCACCCGCGGGGCGGGCGGCACCGGCGCGGCGGACGGCGCGCTGAGTGCGCTCATCACCGCGTCGTCGACGTTGCGGCCGGCGGCTTCGGCGGCCTTCATGATCTCCAGCACCCGGCGGTAGTCGCGGGGCACCACGGCGGTGAACTCGGCCACCGCCTCCGGCCAGCGCTTGAGCAGCTCCTCGGCGACCGCCGACCCGGTCTCGGCCACATGCCGCTGGACCAGCTCGTGCAGCAACGACTGCTCCTGCTCGCCCAGTTGCGCCAGGTCGACCAGCTCCGTGTTGACCCGTGCGCGGTCCAGGTGGTGCACGAACGCCGTGCCGCCGGACATGCCGGCCGCGAAGTTACGACCGGTCGCGCCGAGCACCACGACGGTGCCGCCGGTCATGTACTCGCAGCCGTGGTCGCCAACCCCCTCGACCACGGCGACCGCACCGGAGTTGCGCACCGCGAACCGCTCCCCCACCCGGCCACGCAGGAAGACCTCACCCGCCGTCGCCCCGTACAGGATGGTGTTGCCGGCGATGATCTGATCCTCGGCCCGCTGCCCCGGCTCGGCGTCCGGGTCGAGGAACGGCGCCGCGGCATCCGGACGGACGATGATCCGCCCACCGGAGAGGCCCTTGGCCACGTAGTCGTTGGCGTCGCCGTGCAGCCGCAGGGTCACCCCACGCGGCAGGAACGCGCCGAACGACTGCCCGGCCGTGCCGTGCAGCACGAACTCGATGGTGTCGTCCGGAAGGCCGGCACCGCCGAAGCGGCGCGTCACCTCACCGCCGAGCATCGCGCCGACGCTGCGGTGCTCGTTGCGGACCGCCACCTCGACACGTACCGGCGCACCGGCGGACAGGGCGGGCTGCGCGAGCGCGATCAGCTCGTTGTCCAGGGAGAGCTCCAGGCCGTGATCCTGTGCGCGAATCCCCCGTCGGGCCGCGCCGGCGGGCAGCTCCGGCAGGTGCAGGACGGGCGCCAGGTCCAACCCGTGCGCCTTCCAGTGCGTCAGCGCCGGGGCCACGTCGAGCAGCTCGGACTGCCCGATCGCCTCCTCGATGGACCGGAAACCCAGCTCGGCCAGGTATCCCCGGACCTCCTCGGCGAGGAAGAGGAAGAAGTTCTCCACGAACTCCGGCGTGCCGGTGAAGCGCTCGCGCAGCACCGGGTTCTGCGTGGCGATGCCGACCGGGCAGGTGTCCAGGTGGCAGACCCGCATCATCACGCAACCGGCGACGATCAGCGGCGCGGTCGCGAAGCCGAACTCCTCCGCGCCGAGCAGCGCCGCGATCAGCACGTCGCGGCCGGTCTTGAGCTGACCGTCGACCTGCACGGTGACCCGGTCGCGCAGCTTGTTGAGCAGGAGCGTCTGTTGGGCCTCGGCAAGGCCCAGCTCCCACGGGGTGCCCGCGTGCTTGAGCGAGTTCATCGGGGAGGCGCCAGTGCCCCCGTCGTGGCCGGAGATCAGGATGACGTCGGCCTTGAGCTTTGCCACCCCGGCGGCGACGGTGCCGACGCCGACCTCGCTGACCAGCTTGACGTGCACCCGCGCGGTCGGGTTGACGCACTTCAGGTCGTGCACGAGCTGGGCGAGGTCCTCAATGGAGTAGATGTCGTGGTGCGGCGGCGGGGAGATCAGACCGACGCCCGGAGTCGCGTGCCGGGTACGGGCGATCCACGGCCAGACCTTGTTGCCGGGCAGTTGACCGCCCTCGCCCGGCTTGGCGCCCTGGGCCATCTTGATCTGGAGGTCGTCCGCGTTGACCAGATATTCGCTGGTCACACCGAACCGGCCGCTGGCGATCTGCTTGACCGCCGAACGGCGGGCCGGGTCGTGCAGGCGATCGACGTCCTCGCCGCCCTCACCGGTGTTGGACTTGCCGCCGAGACGGTTCATCGCGATGGCGAGCGTCTCGTGCGCCTCCGCGGAGATCGACCCGTACGACATGGCGCCGGTGGCGAACCGCTTGACGATCTCGCTGGCCGGCTCGACCTCGTCGATCGGCACCGCCGGGCGGAGCCCGGTGCGCAGGGTGAACAGTCCACGCAGCGACCCGGCCTGCGCGGCGAGCGCGTCGACCTTCGCGGTGTACTCCCGGAAGACGTCGTACTGCCGGCTGCGGGTGGCGTGCTGCAACAGGAAGACCGTCTCCGGGTTGAACAGGTGCAGCTCACCCTCGCGGCGCCACTGGTATTCGCCACCGACCTCCAACCGGTCGGAGGCGGCGGAACCCGCCGGGGGCCAGGCCAGCGCGTGCCGGGCGGCCACCTCGGCATGCACGCCCGCGAGGTTCACCCCGCCGATCCGGCTGGGGGTGCCCCGGAAGTAGCGCTCGACCAGCCGGGTGTCCAGGCCGACCGCCTCGAAGACCTGCGCCCCGCAGTACGAGGAGACCGTCGAGATGCCCATCTTCGACATGATCTTCAGGACGCCCTTGCCGAGCGCCTTGGCGTAGTTGCGGACCGCAGCTGCCGGCTCGACGCCGGCCAGGGCGCCGGTGGTGATCATGTCCTCGACGGACTCGAACGCCAGGTACGGGTTGACCGCCGCGGCGCCGTAGCCGATCAGGACCGCCGCGTGGTGCACCTCCCGGCAGTCGCCGGACTCCACGATCAACGCCGCCTGGGTGCGGGTCTGCTCCCGCACCAGGTGCTGGTGCACGGCGGCGGTGAGCAGCAGCGACGGGATCGGCGCGAGGTCGGCGTTGGAGTCCCGGTCGGAGAGCACCAGGATGCGGACGCCGTCCTCGATGGCCTCGGAGACGTGCCGGCAGATCTCGGTCAGCCGCGCCTTGATCCCGGCCGCGCCCTCCCGGATGCGGTACAGCCCGGACACCCGGACCGCCTTGAAGCCGGGCAGGTCGCCGTCCTCGTCGATGGAGAGGATCTTCGCCAGCTCGTCGTTGTCGATGATCGGGTGCGGCAGCACGATCTGGCGGCAGCTCGCCGCGCCCGGGTCGAGCAGGTTGCCCTCCGGCCCGATCGTCGACGCCAGACTGGTCACCAGCTCCTCGCGGATGGCGTCCAGTGGCGGGTTGGTGACCTGGGCGAAGAGCTGGTGGAAGTAGTCGTAGAGCAGCCGCGGCCGGGTCGACAACGGCGAGATCGGGGTGTCCGTGCCCATCGAACCGAGCGGCTCGGCGCCGGTGCGGGCCATCGGCCCGAGCAGGATCTTCAGCTCCTCCTCGGTGTAACCGAAGGTCTGCTGCCGGCGGCGCACCGAGTCGTGGGTGTAGACGGTGTGCTCGCGGGGCGGCAGGTCGCCCAGCTCGATCAGCCCGGCGTGCAGCCACTCGCCGTACGGCTGGGCGGCGGCCAACTCGGACTTGATCTCCTCGTCGTGCACGATGCGACCCGCGACGGTGTCGACCAGGAACATCTTGCCCGGCTGGAGTCGCCCCTTCGCGACCACGTGGGCCGGGTCGAGGTCGAGCACGCCCGCCTCGGAACCGAGCACCACGAGCCCGTCGTCGGTCTGCCACCAGCGCCCCGGACGCAACCCGTTGCGGTCCAGGACCGCGCCGACGATCTCTCCATCGGTGAAGGCCACCGACGCGGGACCGTCCCACGGCTCCATCAGGCTCGCGTGGAAGCGGTAGAAGGCGCGCTTGGCCGGCTCCATGCCGGGGTCGTTCTCCCACGCCTCGGGGATCATCATGAGCACCGCGTGCGGCAGGCTCCGTCCGGCCAGGTGCAGCAGCTCAAGGACCTCGTCGAAGTTCGCCGAGTCGGAGGCGCCGGGCGTGCACACCGGGAAGACCCGCCGGATGTTGCCCGGCACGTTCGGCGAGCGCAGCAGCGCCTCGCGGGCCTGCATCCAGTTGCGGTTGCCACGGATCGTGTTGATCTCGCCGTTGTGGGCGATGAACCGGTACGGGTGCGCCAACGGCCAGGACGGGAAGGTGTTCGTGGAGAAGCGGGAGTGCACCAGCGCGATCGCGCTGTCGATCCGCTCGTCGCGCAGGTCCGGGTAGAAGGCCGGCAACTGGTCGGGCGTCAGCATTCCCTTGTAGACCATGGTGCGGCTGGACAGCGACGGGAAGTATGCCGGCACGCCCCGCTCGGCGGTCTCCCGCTCGGCCTGTTTGCGCAGGCTGAACGCCACCCGGTCCAGGTCGATGCCGCGCAGCGGTGAACCGGCGGGCCCCTCTGGCGAGTCGGTGAGCCGGCGTGCGGCCAGGAAGAGCTGCCGGACCCGGGGCATCGCCGCCAGGGCCGTCTCACCAAGCTCACTCGGGTCGATCGGCACGTCCCGCCAGCCGAGCAGGTCGGCTCCCTCGACCAGTGCGTACTTTTCGATCACCCGCCGGGCACGCGCCTCGGCGGCGTCGTCGTCGGGGAGGAAGACCAGCCCGGTGGCGTACTCGCCCGCCGGGGGAAGCGCGACGTCCGCCACCGCGCGCAGGAAGGTGTCGGGGACCTGGATCATGATGCCGGCGCCGTCGCCGGTGTTCGGCTCGGCACCGCGAGCGCCGCGATGGTCCAGTCGACAGAGGGCACCGAGCCCGTTGGCGACGACCGCGTGCGAACGCCGGCCGTGCAGGTCCGCCACGAAGGCCACCCCGCAGGCGTCGTGCTCCTGCGCCGGGTCGTAGAGGCCCTGCGCGGGCGGGCGGGAGCCGGGCATCGGGGACGCCTGCGGGCTGTGCGGATACGGCTGAATCTTGTCCGCGTACGGCTGAGCCACCGGGCCTCCTGTCGTCACTCAGGTTGGATCATGGTGGGGACGACGTCGGCCCGGGGTCTATTGAGTCTACGTTAGGGCCGGGGTCGCAGGGCCACCTGAGATTGATCACACCGTCCACAGGCTGGGACGTGTAGTCTCGCGCGGTGGATCAGCTACACAAGGGCGTCTTCGACCGGTTGGAACGCTTCTACGACGCGGTGCCCCGCGACGTCGCCGGTGCGGAGGAGCACGGCGGGTTGGTGCTGTTCGTCCGCGATGGCGCCGGCTGGCCGTTCTACGCCCGCCCCCGGATCGACGCCACCGAGCCGCCGTCGCTGGCCGACGTGACCTCGGTCCGCGAGCGGCAGCGGAAGCTGGGCCTGCCGGAAGCCTTCGAGTGGGTGCACGAGACGAGCCCCGAGCTGCTGGCGGTGGCCCGCTCGGCGGGGCTGCACGTGCTGGAGGCGCCGCTGATGGTGCTCGACCCCGCCGCGCTGCCCGACCCGGCGACGCTGTCCGACGTGGCGGTGCGGGTGCTGGCCGCCGACTCCCCCGGCTTCGCCGCCGATGTCGCGGCGCGGCGTGCGGTGGCAGCGGTGTCATTCGCCGCCGCCGGCACCGCGCCCGGCGAGGCCGGCCCGGCCGAGCGGGACGCCGCCGTCACCGAACTCGAACTGGCCGCGCTCGACGAGGAGCGTTCCCGGATCGCCGACGGTCGACGGATTTCCGCGCTGGCCGGCACGCCCACCGACGGTGCGCTGGCCAGCGGCATGGCCATGCGCGTCGGCGACGTCGCCGAGATCGCCGGGGTGGCCACCCTGCCCGCCGCCCGCCGCCGCGGGCTGGGCGCCGCGCTCACCGCGACCCTGGCCCGGGAGCTCGTCGCCGCCGGCACCGACCTGGTCTTCCTCTCCGCTGGCAGCAACGAGATCGCCCGGGTCTACCTGCGGGTCGGCTTCCGCCGCATCGGCACCGCCTGCATCGCCGAACCGGTCGCCCTGATCCCCTGACCGGGGTGGGTCAGGTTGGAGGGCGCCACTGGGCCGCGGAGGCAGCGGCGCTGGAGAGCAGTCGCGAGTTGATCGTGCCCAGCGCGGCGTCCCGGGCTCGCAACGCCAACCGGCCCCGAGCCTGGAGCACCGCCGACATCCGTCGGGTCTGCCGGACCACTGTCGCGGCCCGCGGGCGGCGAATCCGGTCGTACGCCTGAACGGCGTCGGGCAGCCGGGCTTCCCGCAGCAGAGAGGCCAGGGTGGCGGCGTCCTCGAACGCGAGGCAGGCGCCCTGCCCGAGGTGCGGCGGCATGGCGTGCGCCGCGTCGCCGAGCAGCACGACGCCGCCCGGCCCGGACGGAAAGCCGTACGCGCGGGGCAGCGGTCGCAGCTCGCGGACCTCCTGCTGGACCAGGTCGGCCGGGTCGGTGGCGTCGAGCAGTGCCCCGATCGGGTCGGGCCAGCCCGCGTACCAGCGGCGCAACAGGGCGAGCTGGGTCTCCGGTGGTTCCGGGCGGGGTGCGCCGGCGGCGGTGGCCACCCAGTAGATGCCGCCCCGGGTGGACCCGCCGGACGAGCCGCGCTCGCCCAGCGACGCGGCCACGAACCGGTAGCCGGCGCCCAGGATCTCGCCGGCGAGTGGCTGGTCGTCGGGTAGCCGAGGGGCCTGGTACCAGGGAATGACGGCCCGCCAGGCGGCGCAGCCCGAGCTGACCACCCGGGATTCGGGGGCGAGTTGGCGGCGGATGCCGCTGTCCGTGCCGTCGGCGGCGACCACCAGGTCGACCTCGATGGTCTGCCGTCCGTCGCTGACCGCCGGTCGCTCACCGGGCTCGACCCGGACGTGGCGCACTGTCACACCGGTCCGCAGCTCGACCCGCTCACCGAGGCCGGCGATCAGCGCGTCGTGCAGGTCCTCGCGGTGCACCACCACCGGCATCCGGTCGGCGGGAATGGGCCGGGGCTGCACGAGCCAGTGCCCGTCGGGGCGACGGACCCCACCGTCGGGCAGCGGCGTGGCGATGGCAGCCAGGCCCGCGCCGAGACCGAGGGCCTGCAGCGCGCGGACGCCGTTGGGCCAGAGCACCACGGCGGTCGGCTCGGGACGGACCCGTTCGGCGCGCTCCAGCAGGGTCACCTGCCAGCCGGAGCGGGCCAGCGCGCCGGCCACCGCGAGGCCACCGACCCCTGCGCCGACCACCACCGCGCTTCGCATCGGTGCCGCCCCCGCTCAGCTGTCCCGGTCGGCGGGCCGTGCGCCAGTGGCGTCGGCCCGGTCGGTACGGGTGGCCGACGGGTCGTCCGCCGGGTCCTCGTCGGCCGACGTGGTGTCGACGGTTGCCTCGTCGACACGCGACTCGTCACCCAGCGGCTCGGCGCCACCGGGCCGGACGTCCTCGTCGGCGGTCGGCTCGGGCGGCACGACGCCGGTGTCCTGCCAGGCGGCGTACTGCTCCTCGCTGACCACCCGGTAGCCCTCCGGGGCCGCGGCCTGCGCGGGGGTCTCCCGCTCGGAGAGGTCCACCTGGGACAGGTCGGACGTGGGGGGCGTGGTCGGCGTCGCCGCCGCGCCGAGCGGGATCAGGAATTCCTGGGGGCCGCGCACCCGGACGAAGTAGATCAACCCGCCGAGGAAGACCAGCGCGGCGGTCCAGACGTTGAGCCGTACGCCGAGGATCTGGTTGGCCTCGTCGGTGCGCATCAGCTCGATCCAGAAGCGGCCGGCGGTGTAGCCCATCACGTAGAGCGCGAACGCCCGGCCCCGGCCCAGCTTGAGCCGGCGGTCGAGGAGGAGGACCAACGCGACCACGCCGAGGTTCCACAGCGCCTCATAGAGGAAGGTCGGCTGGTAGAGGCCCGGTTCGAGGATCGGCTGCCCGGCGTCGTCGCGCAGCGCGTGCCCCGGATTGTCCGGGTCCATCCGGTGGATCTCCAGACCCCACGGCAGGGTGGTCCGGCCACCGAACAGCTCGTTGTTGAACCAGTTGCCGAGCCGGCCGACCGCCTGGGCCAGCGGCAGCCCGGGTGCCAACGCGTCGGCCACCACCCCGAACGGGATGCCGAGCTGTCGGGCCGCGATGAAGGCGCCGAGCGCGCCACCGGCGACGGCGCCCCAGATGCCGAGACCGCCCTCCCAGATGGCGAATGCCTTCATCGGCTCACCACCGGCGCCGAAGTATTTCTCCGGTGAGGTGATCACGTGGTAGATGCGGGCGCCGATGATGCCCGCCGGCACCGCCCAGACGGCGATGTCGAGCACGGCACCGGGCGCGACGCCGCGCTGCCGCAGCCGGCGCTCCGTCACCCAGCAGGCCAGCACGATGCCGGCGATGATGCAGAGCGCGTAGGCCCGGATCGGCACCGGCCCGAGCTGCCAGACCGCGGTGCTGGGGCTGGGCAGGGCCGCCTGGGGGGACAGCGAGGCGAGGGTCACGGGTGCACACGCTACCGCTGCACACCCCCGCAGCGGCACCCCGGGCCGCTGGAGTGCGCATCCCGGTGACTTCTGGTTTGCACCCCCGTACGCTCTTTGTCCATGAGCGCGCTCACCTGGGCGGTCGCCGCGGTCGTCAGTGACGACACCGGCCGGGTGCTGCTCTGCCGGCAGGGCCGGGGGGAGCGCCGATACGCGCTGCCCGGCGGGCGGCTACGCCCGGCCGAGAGCCCGGTGCAGGCAGCCCTGCGGGACATCCGCGCGGAGACCGGCTGGGAGATCGAGCTGGTCGACCTGGTCGGCGTCTACCACCTAGGCGGCCCCACCGGGCGGACGTCCCCCGGGCGCGCCGGGCCACTGCCGGACGTCCTCGTGCACGTGTTCCGGGCCCGCGCCGCCAGGGTCCAACCCGCCGCCGACCCGCCGCCGGGCTGCCGGTTGTCCTGGCACTCCCCCGACGCGCTGCCCGAGTCGGTCACGCCGCTCACCCACGCCGCCGTCACCGATGCTCGCGCCGGCCGCTCCGGCGTGCTCCGCGACGCTTCGTGGGCACCGCCCGAGCCCATTGGAGAGCCGGTGAACGGGTCTGACGGGCACGGGGTCGTGGCGCAGCCGCCGGAACAACGTGGTGAGACGGCGGCGGACGGCCCACTTCGCCCCGGACCGCGCCGACACGACTGAGCGGCCCGACGCCGACCGGACGGGCAACACCCGTTCGAGCGTGATGCCGGTGAGTCATCACGATGACTCACCGGCATCACACGCCAAAGACAGACAGGCCCGCCGCGCCGTCAGCGGGTGGGGTTGCGGACGCCTTCCGCGAGTTCGGCACTGAGGGTACGCAGGGCGGCCAGCCCCTCCGCCTCGCTGGGCGCGTCGAGCACGCACCGGACCAGGGCACTGCCGACGATCACCCCGTCGGCGTACCCGGCGACGGTGCCGGCCTGCACACCGGTGCCCACGCCCAGACCGACACCGACCGGCAGGTCGGTGACCGCCCGGACCCGGGAGACCAGCGTCGGCGCGGCGTCGGACGTGCTCGCCCGGGCACCGGTCACCCCCATCACCGCTGTCGCGTAGACGAAACCGCGGCAGTGCTCCACCGTCATCGCCAGCCGGGCGTCGGTGGACGACGGCGACACCAGGAACGTGCGGTCCAGCCCGTGCGCGTCCGAGGCGGCCAGCCACTCGTCGGCCTCGTCGGGAATGAGGTCAGGGGTGATCAGCCCGGTGCCACCGGCGGAGGCGAGATCACGGGCGAACACGTCCACGCCGTACCGCTCGACCGGGTTCCAGTAGGTCATGGTGACCACCGGAGCGCCGGTGGCCGCCACCGCCTCGATGATGCGCATGGTGTCCGCGGTGCGTACGCCACCGGCCAGGGCGATGTCACTGGCCTTCTGGATCACCGGCCCGTCCATCACCGGGTCGGAGTAGGGGATCTCCACCTCGATGACGTCGACGCCGGCCTCGACCATGGCGGTCATCGCGGCGATGCTGCCCTCGACGGTCGGGAAACCAGCCGGCATGCAGCCGACCAGCAGTGCCCGCCCGTCGGCGCGGGCCTTGTCGAAGGCCACCCCGATCCGGCTCATCTCACCGCTCCTTGTCGAGGATGCCGAAGTAGTCACCGGCGGTGTGCACGTCCTTGTCGCCCCGCCCGGAGAGGTTCACCACGATGGTGGGCTCGCGGCCCAGCTCGGCGGCGAGCTTCGGGGCCAGCGTGAGGGTGCCGGCGAGCGCGTGCGCGCTCTCGATCGCCGGGATGATCCCCTCGGTGCGGCAGAGCAGCTCGAACGCGGCCATCGCCTCGTCGTCGGTGACCGGCAGGTAGGTCGCCCGGCCGGTGTCGTGCAACCAGGCGTGCTCGGGCCCGACGCCCGGGTAGTCCAGGCCGGCGGAGATCGAGTGCGACTCCAGCGTCTGCCCGTCGGCGTCCTGCAACACGTAGGTGCGGGCACCGTGCAGCACGCCGGCCGACCCGCCGGTGATGCTGGCCGCGTGCCGACTGGTGGCCACGCCGTCACCGCCGGCCTCGAAGCCGTACAGCCGCACGTCCGTGTCACCGACGAAGGCGTGGAAGATGCCCAACGCGTTGGACCCGCCACCGACGCAGGCGGTGACCGCGTCCGGCAGCGCGCCGGTGAGGTCGAGGCACTGCTGGCGGGCCTCGTCGCCGATGCCCCGGACGAAGTCGCGGACCATCGCCGGGAACGGGTGCGGGCCGGCGGCGGTGCCGATCAGGTAGTGCGTCTCGTCGACGTTGGCCACCCAGTCGCGCATCGCCTCGTTCATCGCGTCCTTGAGCGTGCGCGAGCCGTTGGTGACCGGGACGACGGTGGCGCCGAGCATCCGCATCCGGGCCACGTTGAGGGCCTGCCGCTCGGTGTCGACCTCGCCCATGTAGACCACGCACTCGAGGTCGAACAGGGCGGCGGCGGTCGCGGTGGCCACGCCGTGCTGCCCGGCACCGGTCTCGGCGATCACCCGCGTCTTGCCCATCCGCTTGGTGAGCAGCGCCTGGCCGAGCACGTTGCGCACCTTGTGCGCGCCGGTGTGGTTGAGGTCCTCCCGCTTGAGCAGCACCCGTGCGCCGACCTTCGCGGAAAACCGCCGGGCCTCGTAGAGCAGCGACGGGGTGCCGGCATAATCACGCAGCAACGCGGCGAACTCGGCCCGGAAGGACTCGTCCGCCATCGCCGTGCGCCACGCCCCGTCGAGCTCGTCCAGCGCGGCCACCAGGGCCTCGGGAACGAACCGACCGCCGAAGCGGCCGAAGTGGCCGGCGGAGTCGGGCTGCGAGCCGGCCACCGGGGCCAGCGCGTCGGCGCTCATCGGAAAATCCTCTCGGTGGGGCGTCCGGTGCGAGGTCAGCGCACCGGCCTGGGCGTTGCCGGGTGGTTGCCCGCGTTGACCAGTTCGGCGACGGCCTCGCGAGGGCTCTTCTGGGTGACCAGGCCCTCGCCCACGAGCACCGCGTCGGCGCCCGCCGAGGCGTACCGGATCAGGTCGTGCGGGCCACGGACGCCGGACTCGGCGATCTTGACGACACTGCTGGGCAGGCCGGGCGCGATCCGCTCGAACACGGACCGGTCGACCTCCAGGGTACGCAGGTCACGGGCGTTGACCCCGATCACCTGCGCGCCGGCCTCCAGAGCGCGGTCGGCCTCTTCCTCGTCGTGCACCTCGACCAGCGCGGTCATGCCCAGCGACTCGATGCGCTCCAGCAGACCCATCAGCACGTTCTGTTCGAGCGCAGCGACGATCAGCAGAACCAGGTCGGCGCCGTGCGCGCGCGCCTCGTGCACCTGATAACTGGAGACCACGAAGTCCTTACGAAGCACCGGAACCGTGACCGCGGCCCGGACGGCCGCCAGGTCGTCCAGTGAGCCACCGAACCAGCGCCCCTCGGTCAGCACGCTGATCGCCCGAGCCCCACCGGCCGCGTAGTCGACGGCGAGGTCGGCCGGATCGGCGATCTCGGCCAGCCGGCCCTTGGACGGCGACGAACGCTTCACCTCGGCGATCACGGCGACGCCGGGCTTGCGCAGCGCCGCGTACGCGTCCAGCGGCGGCGGCGCAGCCGCTGCCAGTTCACGGATCCGCTCCAGCGGAACCTGCTCCTGGCGTCGGGCGACGTCCTCACGTACGCCAGCCAGAATCTCGTCGAGCACGCTTACGGACGCTGCCTGACCGGCGTCGTCCCCCTCCGCGTGCGCATGCTCAGCAGTCACCAACGGACTCCCCTCTCCGGGCGTCATGGGCCGATGCTAGGGGCAGCCGACCTACGCCGGACGCCGGGGGTATGGCGCTGCTCACGAAAAGGGCTGCGGCATAATGGCCGACTTGCCGTGAACGGTGTGTCACGCAGCGCCACCTCCGGTATCGACCGCCGTCACGGGTACGGGGCCTGGCGGCCACGGTCGAACCGAGCCGATCCATCGATCATGCCACCAGTTGGCGGACGGCGCTCGGCGACAGCGACGCCGGTCGATGTTGTGAGCAAGCTCAAGGTTTGACAGGGGGCCCTGGTCAGGGCCAGGGCGGGACAGTTGACCGGGCGTTCACGGCGGCGAAACGTCAACCGGCGAGCATCGACCTCGGGCAGACTCAATGGCGCGCCTGCCCCGACCGTCGCAACTCCTGTGCGAGGTGACCATGAGCATTTCCGAGCCGCAGCCGACCATCGGCCTGACCACCATCTCGCGCACTGTGGCGTCGCTCGCCGTCGGCGTGGTGCACAGCGTGGAGCGGGCCGTGGTGGGCGAAGGACGGATGCGGACCGCCCGCGGCAACGCCTGGGAGGCCGTCTGCGCCGACCGGGCCCGCGCCGATCAGCGTGCCGAGCTGAACCGCCTGGTAGCCGAACTGACCGCCGCCCGCGCCGCCGGTCGCCGAGCCCAGCGGGAGCACCAGCCGGTCGGCTGACCCCCGCCGACCGAACCCGGCCGTCGGGTCAGTCGGCCGTCGGGTCCTCGCCCCGGTCCAGGGCGTCCCACGCCTCGGTGGTCCGCCGCCCCGCCAGCGGAGCCGGCGGACCCTCCGAACCAGCCGGCACCGACGTGGTCGCAGGGGCCGAACGCACCGGCCGCTCATACCGGGCGCCCATCGCCGGCCAACCGCCACCACGCCACGCCGTCCACCACCCGCCGACGGCAACCAGCAGACCGCCGAGCAGGCAGAGCGCCGGCCACTGCCGGCTCACCGAACCGCCGATGTCGGCGACCAGCCCGTACCCGCCGCCAGCCGCCACGGCCAGCCCCAGCGCGCCGAGCAGCCCACCGAGCACCTGCCGCAGTCGACCCCGGGTGGCCAGCACCGCTCCACCACCCGCCAACGCCACCAGCGCCAACGCCGGCAGCCAGGGCAGCAGCCCGCCGCCGCTGCGGGTGTCCCGCACCGGCGGCAGCGGCGCCGGGCGCACCGTCAGCTCCACCGACCAGCTCCGCGTCGCCGCCCACAACGCCAGGCCCGCGCCGGCCAGACAGAGCAACACCGCGTACGTCAACTCGCGCCGACCCACGGCGGACCGCTCCTCGGCACTCACCGACCCCACCTTCCGTTCGCGACTGCGGGGCTCCGCTGCGCTGCACTCCTCGCGCTCACCGAGCAGGCCGCAAGGTTTCGGCGGCCGCGATCGCCGCCAGCACGGCGGCGGCCTTGTTCCGCGTCTCCCGGTCCTCGGCGGCCGGGTCCGAGTCGGCGACCACCCCCGCCCCCGCCTGCACGTAGGCGCGGCCGTCGCGGATGAGCGCGGTCCGGATGGCGATCGCCATGTCCAGGTCGCCGCCGAAGCCGAAGTAACCGACAGTGCCCCCGTAGACGCCCCGGCGGACGGGCTCCAACTCTTCGATGATCTCCATGGCCCGCACCTTGGGCGCGCCGGAGAGCGTGCCGGCCGGGAAGGTCGCGGCGAGCGCGTCGAAGGCGGTCTGGTCGTCCCGCAACGTGCCGGTGACGGTGGAGACGATGTGCATGACGTGGCTGTACCGCTCGATGGTGGCGAACTCGGGCACCTCCACGCTGCCCGGCTGACAGACCCGACCCAGGTCGTTGCGGCCCAGGTCGACCAGCATCACGTGCTCGGCTCGCTCCTTCGGGTCGGCGAGCAACTCCTGTGCGAGCGCTGCGTCGGCGGCGGGGGTGCCGCCGCGCGGCCGGGTGCCGGCGATCGGATGCAGCAACGCCCGCCGTCGCCCGTCCACGCCACCGGTGACCTTCAGGTGTGCCTCCGGCGACGAGCCGACGATGTCGAACCCGTCGAAGCGCAGCAGGTACATGTACGGGCTGGGGTTGCTGGTGCGCAGCACCCGGTAGACGTCCAGCGGGTCGGCGTGGATCGACCGCTCGAAGCGCTGGGAGAGCACGATCTGGAAGCACTCACCGGCCCGGATCGCCTCCTTGGCCGCCTCCACCGCCTTCGGGTAACCGTCGTCGGGCGTACGACAGAGCACCTCCCCGGCCGGCGGACGCTCGACGGTGGAGATCATCGGCGGGATGGGCCGCGACAGGGCGGTGGTCATCGCGTCGAGTCGGCCGACCGCGTGGTGGTACGCGGCGGTCACCTGCGGGGCGCGGTCCGGGGCGTCCGGCGGTGGCAGCACCGCGTTGGCGACCAGGATCGCCGAGCCGTCGTAGTGGTCGAGCACCACCAGGTCGGTGGCGAGCATCATGCCCAGCTCCGGCACGCCCAGGTCGTTCTCGGTCAGCTCCGGCAACCGCTCGAAACGGCGGACCAGGTCGTAACCCAGGTAGCCGACCATGCCCCCGGTCAACGGCGGCAGACCGTCGGACGGGTCCCCCACCGGGCCGGCCAGCGCCGCCACCGTCTCCCGCAGCACCCGCATCGGGTCACCCTCGGTGGGCAGCCCGGCCGGCGGCTGGCCGAGCCAGGTCGCGACGCCGTCCCGCTCGACGAGGGTGGCGCTGCTGCGTACGCCGATGAACGAATACCGTGACCAGGCCATGCCGGCGGACCCGACGCCCTGCTCGGCCGATTCCAACAGGAACGTGCCCGGCCCGCCGGCCAGCTTCCGGTAGACCCCGACCGGGGTCTCCGCGTCGGCCAGCAACCGCCGGGTGACCGGCACCACCCGCCAGCCGGTGGCCAGCTCGGTGAAGGCGGCCAGGTCGGGGCTGACGATGCCGTCGGTCATGGCTGGGTCTGCCTTTCGTTCACGGCCGTGGGGCTCGTCCGCGGCGCGCTCACCGTGCCTCCGGCGTGGTGACGGGCAGCTCGGTGAAGAAGCAGGTCCGGTGCCCGGTGTGGCAGGCCGCTCCGACCTGGTCCACGCTCACCAGCAGCGCGTCCCCGTCGCAGTCCAGCGCGACCGAACGGACGTACTGGTGGTGCCCGGAGGTGGCGCCCTTGACCCAGTATTCGCGTCGGCTGCGTGACCAGTAGGTGGCGCGGCCGGTGGTGAGGGTGCGGTGCAGCGCCTCGTCGTCCATCCAGGCGACCATCAGCACCTCACCGGAGTCGTGCGCGCGGACCACGGCGGCCACCAGGCCGTCGGCGGAGCGGCGCAGCTGGGCCGCGATGGCCGGGTCGAGCCGGGACGGGCGAGCCGGCTCGGACACAACCGGGTCGCTCGGATCGCTGGGAACGCCGGTCACCGGCGAGTCAGGTACGGGCACAGTGATGAATTGTCCCGCACGCGGTGCGGGTACCGGCGACCGCTCCCGCTCGGGCTCCGGCGCAGACCCGGCGGGCCGGGCCAGCTGGGCCACGTAGCGGTCCAGCCGACCGTCGACCAGGGCGGCGGCCAGGTCCGCGCCGGCCGTGTCGGCGATCTCCTCGGCGTACGGCCGGATGAGCGGCAGTGTGCCGGCGACCAGCCGTACGGCGGCGGCCCACAGCTGGCTGGTGGCGCCCGGACGCAGCCCTAGGCAGAGCAGCATGTCCGACCGGTAGCCGGGTGGGGCGACCGGCAGTTCCAGGGCCGCCGCGAAGGCCGCCCGACGGGAGTGGACCCGCACCGACGGGTTGGCCGGGCGCAGCACCGACGGGCAGAGGCGGGCCAGGTCGGCGACGGCGAGCCGGACCCCCACGCGGTCGTTGGCGACGCGGGCGGCGGCGGCCTTACCGAGCGTGGCGATCAGCTCCTCCAGCCGGGGTGGCTCGGCGGGCTGACAGAGCACCGGCAGATCGATCCGGGGCCGCCAGTGCGGGTCGGCCCAGAGCAGTCGCGCCGGTGTGGTGACCGGCAGCCCGAACGCCCAGTCGGCCGGTTCGCCGAGTCGGTGCACCCAGGAGCGGACGTCACGGGCGGCCACCGAGACGTGGGTGACCCGGCCTGCGGACTCGGCCAGGTACGCCTGTCGGGCGGCGTACGGGGCACCGCCGACCAGCACGTCGAGGTCGACGTCGCTGTGTGCGGTGGCGGCGCGGCGGGCGTGACTGCCGCGCAGCAGGATGCCGACGACCGGCCGCTCGGCGCCCTGTCGCAACCGCGCGGCCCAGTCCTCAAGAAAACCGCTGTCCGGTAACGGAGCGTGACCCACCGCGCCATCGTGCCGTACGTCCGATCAGCGCGCAATGCCCGTTGGCGGACTCGGTGTCCGGTCCGGAGCCTACTGCCCGTTCTCACGCTGTACGCGACGGCGGGCAGTCGGACACCGGCCTCGACCGTTGCGCCCTGATCGGTATTTCATCTAGCGTTGAGTTCAACAGATGATGAGTTTCTTTGGAGGTGCGCGATGGACGACGCGATAGCCGTCCGCGACCTGGTCGTCGACCGAGGCGGGCGGCGGGTGCTGGACGGCATCAGTTGCCGCGTCCCGCGCGGGGCGGTCACCGGCCTGCTCGGCCCCAGCGGCAGCGGCAAGACCACGTTCATGCGAGCGGTGGTCGGTGTGCAGGTGGTCGGCGGCGGGGAGATCACCGTCCTGGGCCAACCGGCGGGCACCCCGGCGCTGCGCCACCGGGTGGGCTACCTGACCCAGGCGCCGAGCGTCTACGCCGACCTGACCGTTCGGGAGAACGCCCGCTACTTCGCCGCCCTGTATGGACGGGGGCGGGTCGAGGCCGACCGCGCGGTCAGCGATGTCGGGCTGGCCGACGCGGCGGGCCAACTGGTCGCCACCCTCTCCGGCGGCCAACGCAGCCGGGCCTCCCTGGCCTGTGCGCTGGTCGGCGAGCCGGAACTGGTCATCCTCGACGAGCCGACCGTCGGTCAGGACCCGGTGCTGCGGGCCGACCTCTGGGCCCGGTTCCACGCGATGGCCGCCGCCGGCACCACCCTGCTGGTGTCCAGTCACGTCATGGACGAGGCGGCCCGCTGCGACCGGCTCCTGCTGATCCGCCAGGGGCGGCTTATCGCCGACGACAGCCCCGCCGCCATCCGCACCGCCGCCGGTGTCGACGACCTCGACGAGGCGTTCCTGCGCCTGATCCGGGCCGGCGAGGCGGGCCCGACCACCACCGCCACGACAGCCGGACAGGAGCAGTCATGAACCCGCGGATCCTGGCGGCCACCACCGGCCGCATCCTGCGCCAGCTCCGGCACGACCGGCGGACCATCGCGCTGCTCGTGGTGGTGCCGGCCGTCCTGCTCACCCTGGTCTACTTCATGTACGCCGACCAGCCCACCCCGCCCGGCCAGCCGACGACGTTCGACCGGGTCGCGTTGGTGATGCTGGGCATCTTCCCCTTCGTGATCATGTTCCTGGTGACCAGCATCGCCATGCTGCGCGAACGCACCTCCGGCACCCTGGAGCGGCTGCTCACCACACCGCTGGGCAAGCTCGACCTGCTCTTCGGGTACGGCATCGCGTTCGGGCTGGCCGCCGCCGTGCAGGCCGCGGTCGCCGCCGGTGTGGCGTACTGGATCTTCGGCCTGGAGACCGCCGGCAGCATCGGTCTGGTGATCGGGATCGCCGTCGTCGACGCCGTGCTCGGTGTCGCCCTCGGGCTGCTGTGCAGCGCCTTCGCGCGCACCGAGTTCCAGGCAGTACAGTTCCTGCCAGTCGTGGTGATCCCCCAGCTGCTGCTCTGCGGGCTGTTCGTGGCCCGCGACCAGATGGCCGGCTGGCTCCAGGCGCTCAGTGACGCCTTCCCCCTGTCGTACGCCATCGAGGCGTTGCAGGAGGTCGGTGCCCACGCCGAGCCGACCGGCAGAATGTGGCGGGACGTGGCGGTGGTGCTCGGGGCGGTGGTGCTCGCGCTCGTGCTCGCGGCGGCCACCCTGCGTCGACGCAGCGGGTGAGGCTGCGGCAGCCGTGGGCGCACCGGCCCACGGCTGCCCAGGTGGACGAACGAAGGGCGGCGATGACGCGGCGGACCGGCCGGCGACCCGGCAACCCGGACACCCGGGAGGCGATCCTCGACGCGGCGCGCACGGCGTTCGCCGAGCGTGGCTTCGACTCCGCCTCGATCCGCGCCATCGCCGGCACGGCAGGCGTCGACCCGGCGTTGGTGCACCACTACTTCGGCAGCAAGGACCAGCTCTTCCTCACCGCGATGAACTTCCCGGTCGACCCTGGTGAGCTGGTGCCGAAGGTGATCGCCGGCGACCCGGACGGCGCCGGTGAGCGACTGGTGCGCACCTTCCTCGGCGTCTGGGACTCACCGGCCGGCAGCGCGGCCCAGGCACTGCTGCGCTCCGCTGTGAGCAACGAGTGGACCGCTCGACTGCTGCGGGAGTTCGTCACCACCCAGGTCCTGCGGCGGGTGCTCGAACAGCTCGACGTCGATCCGGCCCAACTGCCGCTGCGCGGTTCCCTGGTGGCCACCCAGATGATCGGCCTGGCCATGATGCGGCACGTGGTGCGTCTGGAGCCGGTCGCCTCGGCGGACCCGGAAACCCTGGTTGCCGCGATCGGCCCGACGATCCAGCGCTACCTCACCGGCCCCCTGCCGACCTAGGGCGGTCGCGGCGGGCCGGCTCTCGAGTTCGCAGGGTTGAACGGTGCGGAATCGGAGATGGTAGGGGAAGTCCGTCTTCGACAGAGCCCCAGGAACAGGATCATGAGCCAACCGACGAAACCCGTTCTGCAGGCCATCGGTCAGGCCTCCCTCGGCGCTGTCCTGCTGAGCACCGGCGTTGGTCACCTGACGACGAAGCGGCAGGAGTTCCGGGCACAGGTGCCGTCCTGGCTGCCGGTCGACGTCGACAAGGTCGTGGTCGTGTCCGGTCTCGCTGAGGTCGCGCTGGGATCGGCGTTGCTCGCGACGTGGCGCCAGCCCGCCCGCCGGTTGCTCGGCCGGGCCGTCGCCGGCTTCTTCGTCGGGGTCTTCCCCGGCAACATCGCCCAGTTCGTCGAACGCCGAAACGGCTTCGGGCTGGACACCGACCGCAAGCGGGCGCTACGCCTGCTCGGTCAGCCTGCGCTGGTGGCGTGGGCGCTGGCCGCGACCCGCGATCGGTCCCGCTGACGGCGTGCAGCCGGGCAGGTGGTGCCAGCGGCGTGCCTACCGGGCTCAGTACGGCGGATGGGCCTCGGCCGGGCGGCGCAACGTCGGGAGCAACCAGCCCAGTTCGTCGGCGTCGGCCAGCGGATCCGGGAAGGCCAGCCGGATCCGACGCCGCGCGCCCGGTCGACCGAGGGCGACCACCAGCCCGTAACGATCGATGCGCACCACCCGGGGTGGCCCGTCCGGGGTCTGCTCGGTCAACCCGAGCTGCCGGCGCAGATACTCGGTGACCTGCGCGCCGTCGCACTCCGCGAGGTCGGCCAGCAGACGCGCCTCGACCGGGTGCACCGGGTCCGGCTCGGCCTCGGCGTACTCCACCGGGTCGACCCGGTGCACGGCGCCGGCCCGCTCCCAGCGGACCTCGACCACCTCGAAGCGGAACAGTCGGAACCGCGTGCCCAGGTCGAGCAGGTCGCCGGTCGGCTCCACCGCGGCGAAGTCGACAGCCGCGTGGCGGGCCTCGTCGCCGTGCAGCTCGGCAGCCCACCCGGAGACCCAGGCGCGACCCAGACCGGGCGCACCGGCGGCGGGCGGCAGGTCGAGCACGTCGAGCACCACCGCCACGTCGCTGCCCCCGGCCACCGGTTGCAGCGCGGCGGCCAGGTGGCTGGCCACCGGCACCAGCAGCAGCACCCGCCCGTCCGGGTCGGTCACGTGCCGGGCGTGGTGCGGGCCGGGCCGGTGGGCCAGGTGCACGAGACCGGGCAGGCGCCCGGCGACGAGGGTACGAACGATCTCGGCGGGGTTGGGCCGCATGGGCGCGACCTCCTTCGAAGGTTAGGCTTACCTAAGCCGGAGCCTAGAGCACCTGACCTTCGACGTCCACCACACCGGCGCATCGCGTCACCGGGTCTGCTCCAGCCAGGACGCGTAGAGCAGGCCGTAGACCGAGTCCGCGTCGCGGACCAGCTCGTCGTGCGGACCCCGCTGCACCACCCGACCCCGGTCCACCACGATCACCTCGTCGGCCGCCTGCGCCGTGGAGAGCCGGTGGGCGATCGCGAGGGTCGTCCGGCCCCTGGTGACCGCGTCCAGGGTGCGTTGCAACCGCACCTCGGTCGCCGGGTCCACCGCGCTGGTCGCTTCGTCCAGCACCAGCAGGTCCGGATCCGCCACGTACGCGCGGGCCAACGCGACAAGCTGCCGCTCACCGACGCTGAGCGCCTCGCCGCGCTCGCCGACCGGAGTGTCCAGCCCCGCCGGCAGGCCATCCAACCAGTCCGACAGACCCAGCTCGGTGAAGGCGGCGCTCAACTGCTCGTCGGTCAGCTCCGGCCGGGCGAACCGGACGTTGTCCCCCACCGTCGCGTCGAAGAGGAACCCGTCCTGCGGCACCATCACCACCCGGGAGCGCAGCGAGTCGAACCGGACGTCCGCCAACGGCACCCCGGACAGCAGCACCGCCCCCGCCGACGGGTCCATCAGACGGGTCAGCAGCTTCGCGAAGGTCGTCTTGCCACTGCCGGTCTCGCCGACCACCGCCACCCGGCTCTTCGCCGGAATCTCCAGGTCGATGTCGTGCAACACCGGCGGACCGCCCGGGTACGCGAACCGCACCCCCGCGAACCGGATGTCCAACGGCCCGCTCGGCAGGTCCCGTCCCTGCTCCCCCGGGTCAGCCACGTCCGGGGCGACGTCCAGCACGTCCAGCACCCGACGCCAGCCCGCGATCGCGTTCTGCGCCTCGTTGAGCACCTCGGTGGCGATCTGCACCGGCTGGATGAAGAGCGTCACCAGGAACAGGAACGCGGTCAGCTGGCCGATCGACAGCGTGCCGTCCACGCCCAGCGTCACCCCCAGCACCACCACGCCGGCCAGCGCCAGCCCCGCGGCCAACTCACCGACCGAGCTGCCCACGATGCTGATCCGGATCGCCCGCTGCTGCGCCAGCCGCTGCCCGTCGATGGCCTCGTCCAGCCGCCGCTCGGTGCGCCCCGCGATGCCGTACGCCCGGATCACCGGCGCACCCACCACGCTCTCGCCGATCGCGCCGAGCAGCGTGCCGGTGCGCTGCCGCACCGTCGCGTACGCCGAACCCAGGCGCTGCTGCAACTGCCGGATGACGAACACGGCCGGCAGGAACGCGGCCAGCACCACCAGGGTCAACTGCCAGGAGTACGCCAGCATGACGGCGGTGGTGACCACCAGCTGACCGAGGTTGACCAGCAGGATCACCCCGCCCCACTGGAGGAACTGGGTGATCTGGTCGACGTCGCTGGTCACCCGCGAGACCAGCGAGCCGCGCCGCTCCGACTGCTGGTGCAACATCGACAGGTCGTGCACGTGCCGGAACGCCCGCGTCCGCACGTTGGCCAACGCCGTCTCGCTGACCGTGAACAGCCGGCGCATCATCAGATAACCGCAGGCCGTCGTGATCACCAGGATCGCCGTGGTGATCGCCACCACCGTCCAGACCACGTCGAGGTTCAGACCACCGACGAGGCCGCGGTCGATGCCCTGCTGCACGGCGACCGGCACGGCCACCCGACCGACCATGTAGACCAACGCCAGGGCCAACGTGCCGGCCAGACCGGTCCGCAGCTCCGGCGACAGCGCCAGACCCCGGCGCAGTGTCTGCCAGGTCGTCTCCTCCCGCTTGTCACCCATGCCCATCGTGCTCACCGGTCCACCTCGATTTCCAGGCCCGAGGGCAGCGGCGCGACATCGTCGCCGTACGAACTTTCCTGCGCACGGTCGACCTCGGCCTGCTCGTAGGCGGTGACGAGGTCGACGTAGCCGGGCACGGTGGCCAGCAGCTCGGTGTGGGTGCCCCGGGCAATCACCCGCCCCTGCTCCACATAGATGACCTCGTCGGCGAGCGCGATGGTGGCCCGCCGGTATGCCACCACCAGGATCGACGCGACCGGCACCCCCGGCTCGGCCGTCGACGACCGCAGCCCGGCCAGGATGGCCGCCTCCACGCGGGGGTCCACCGCGCTGGTCGCGTCGTCGAGCACCAGCAGGCGCGGCCGGCCGGCCAACGCGCGGGCCAGGGTGAGCCGCTGCCGCTGCCCGCCGGAGAGCGAGGTGCCCCGCTCACCGACCATGGTGTCCAGGCCGTCGGGGAGCGCGGCGACGAACCCGTCCGCCTCGGCGAGCCGAAGCGCCGCCCAGACGGCCTCGTCGTCGATGCCCTGCCGGTCGAGGGCGATGTTGGCGCGAACCGTGTCGTCGAAGACGAACGGCACCTGCGCGACCAGCGCCACAGTGCCGGCCAGCGACGCGGCGGTCAGCTCGCGCACGTCCACCCCGTCCAGGCTGACGGTGCCGGAGTCCGGGTCGACGAGGCGCACCGCCAGCGAGGCGATGGTGGACTTACCGGCGCCGGTCGGCCCGACCAGGGCCACCGTCCGACCGGCCGGCACGGTGAAGCCGACCTCACCGAGGACCTGCGCCCCGGTCTGGTGCGCCTCGGCCGGTGGGTAGGAGAAGTGCACGTCACTGAAGGTGAGGGTGGCCGGGCCGGCGCCGGCCGCGTCGAGCACGCGCTGCCCGTACGGCATCTCGCCGGTGGCGTCGAGCACCCGGCGGACCCGGTCCCAGCCGGCGACGCTGCGCGGCAGCTCGGCCAGGACCCAACCGATGGCCCGCACCGGGAAGGCCAGCACGGTGAAGAGGAAGGCCACGCTGACCAGCTCGGTCACGCTGATCGCGCCCTGGCGCAGCCGGAACGCCCCGACCACCAGCACGGCCAGGGTGCCGAGACTGGGCAGGGTCTCCAACAGCGGGTCGAAGATGCCGCGAAGCCGACCGACCGCGATCAACGAATCGCGCAGCTCACCGGCGCGGCCCGCGAACCGGGCGGTCTCCTGGGCCTCGCGGCCCATCGTCTTGACCACCAGAGCGCCGTCGAAGCTCTCGTGGGCGATGCCGCTGACCTCGGCGCGCAGCCGCTGCGCCCGAGCCTGCCGGGGCGCCATCCGGCGGGAGTAGACGACGTTGAGCGCGAACAGCGCGGGGAAGACCGCCAGGCCGACCAGGGCGAGCGCCCAGTCGGTGGCGAAGAGCGACACGATCGCGCCGACCAGCATCACCAGCGTGCCGACGGCGAAGGGCAGCGGCGCGATCGGGTACCAGGCCGCCTCCACGTCGGAGTTGGCGTTGGACAGCAGGGTGCCGGTGGAGTTGCGGTGGTGCCAGGACAGCGGCAGCTCCAGGTACCGGCGGGTGACCCGGCGGCGGTAGGAGGCCTGGAGGCGGTACTGCATGTAGCCGGCACCGAGCCGACGGCCGAAGATGCCCGCCACCCGCAGCACGCTGATCCCGAACAACGCGGCCGCCGCCAGCGCCAGGGTGCCCGCGCCCACCTCGCCGCGTTCGATCGCCGGAAGCGCCACCTCGCCGATGACCGACCCGACGACCCGCGCGCTGACGATGATCATCCCGCCGAAGAGCACGCTGCCCACGACCGCGACGGTGAAGATCCGTGGCTGCTCGCGGATCGCCTGCCGCAGGACCCCCAGCCCTCGGCTGAGCACGTCCCGACTTGTCCTGCTCGCCACACTCTCCCCCGCCGTAAGCCGCAATTATCTCCCTCATCCTTACCGGTCCAGGCCAGCACCGCCGACCCCGACGGGATATGTCGACCATCACGTACCGGACGGGGGCGAACCCCGGACATCGAACCGGCGGACGGTAGCCGCGCGCCAACGGGCCACCGGGCCTACGATCAGGCCATGCCGCGGTACGCCCGAGCCGAGCGCGATGCGCTGGCCGATCTCTTCCTGGCCCTCGGGCCGGACGCCCCGACGATCAACGAGGGGTGGGCGACCCGTGACCTCGCCGCGCACCTGGTGCTGCGGGAACGCCGCCCGGACGCGGCCGGGGGCATCATGCTGCCGCCGCTGCGCGGCTACGCCGAGCGGGTCCGTCTCCGACTCGCCGCACAGCCCTACCCGGACCTGGTCGACCAGGTGCGCAACCCGCCGTTCTGGAGCCCGGTCAGCAACCGGGTGACCGACGAGCTGGCCAACATGATGGAGTTCTTCATCCATCACGAGGACGTGCGGCGGGCCGGCTCCGGGTGGCAGCCGCGGGACCTGCCGGTCGGCTTCCAGGCTGCGCTGTGGAAGCGTGCCTCCCCGATGGCCCGGTTGACGCTTCGCCGTTTTCCGGCGGACCTCTACGTGCAGGCGCCCGGCCACGGCGAACTCTCCGTCGGCCGGGGCGGCGAGCCGCTCCGGGTGGTCGGCGCCCCGGCCGAACTGGTCTTGTTCCTTTCCGGTCGGCAACGGGTGGCCCGGGTCCAACTGGACGGTCCACCGGAGGCCATCCGACGCCTTCGGACCGCCAGCCTGGGAATGTGACGCTATGTCTGGAAACGGTCACAGGTCCACTGTGGAATGCCCCACACCCAGCGACGAAGGCTGATACCTCCTCACGTACGCTTTACCGCGTCACTCTTCGCCGAGCGGCAACGAGTGGGGGCGGACTGTGCGAAGTTTCGCGATTTCGGCGCTGCGGGAGCCCCCGTTTCCCGTAGGTCGCCACGAGGCCACCGAACGGGTGGCGGACGAGAGCATCGAGTGGGCGCAGACCTTCGGGCTGATCGATTCCAGCCAGCGGGTTCGTCGGCTGCAACGGGCCGACGCCGCCGGCCTGGCCGGCCGCGCCTGCCCGGCGGGTTCGGTGGACGGGTTGCGACTGCTCACCGACCTGATCAGCTGGCTCTTCGTGATGGACGACGCCTGCGACGAGGACGGCCTCGGCGCCGACCCGGTCCGGCTGGGACCGGCCATCAGCACCCTGCTCGACGTGCTGGACCGGTACGGCAACCCGGACGTCCCGCCGCCCGCCGTCGGGCCCCTGGGTGACGCGTTGCACGACCTGTGCCGCCGGACCCGGCTGCACGACGACCATGCGGCGCTGCTGCTGCGGTTCGTCAGCCAGATGCGGGAGTACCTGCTGGCACTGCTCTGGGAGGCGACCAACCGGGAGCGTCGGCGCGTGCCGAAGGTGGCGGAGTACGTCCAACTGCGCCGGCACATCGGCGGCGTGCACCCCTGCCTCACCCTGACCGACCTGGCATCGGCGCGGCCCCTCGGCGCGATCCAGCGCGCCAACCCGGCGCTGCTCGCACTGGATCTGCTGGCGGTGGACCTGGTCTGCTGGTGCAACGACCTCTTCTCCTACGGCAAGGAGAGCCAGGCTGATCCGGAGGCGCACAACCTGGTCACGGTGATCGCCCAGGGCGCCGCCGGGGACGAGGCGACAGCGCTGCGGACCGTGGCGAACCGGTTCAATCAGAGCCTGGCGGCATACCTGGAAGCGGAGGAGGCGCTGCTGTCCAGTGGGAACGACGAGATGACCCACGCGGCGGCCACCCGGCGCAACTGGGTCCGGGCCACCTACGACTGGTCAGTCGTGGCTGCCCGATACGCCTGATTCCGCCGGACCGGTTGGTGGGTTGGGCCGGCCGGACGATCACCAGGGCTAGCCGATGCACGGTGCCACGCAATACTCTTCGGTAACCATCATGACGTGACGACGGTCACGCCACCACCCCCGAAGGCGGCTCCAGCGATGGCTCTCGATGTACCGTACCGTTCCATCCCGGACATGTTCCTCAAGCGCGTGGCGGCCACCCCCGACCGGAACGCGTTCGCCTCCCCCGCCCCCGACGACTCGGGGCCCGTCTGGCTGACCTGGGAGCAGGTCGGCCAGCGTGCCAAGGCGGTCGCCGCCGGCCTGCACGGCCTGGGCGTCGGCCAGGAGGACCCGGTCGCGATCCTCGCCAACACCCGACTGGACTGGGTGATCGCCGATCTCGGCATCATGTGCGCCGGCGGGGCGACCACCACCGTCTACCCGACCACCGAGCCGGCGGACGCGACCTTCATCATCGCCGACTCCGGCTCGAAGGTGCTCTTCGCGGAAAATCCGGCCCAGGCGGCGAAGATCGCTGGCGCCAATCTGCCCGCGCTGACCCACGTGGTGCTCCTCGACGGCGACACCGACCAGGCCGCGGCGATCCCCCAGTTGACCCTCGCCGAGCTGGAGGAGCGGGGCACCCGCACGCTGGCCGCCGAGCCGGATCTGATCGACATGCTGGTGGCCGGCATCGGCCCGGACCACCTGGCCACCCTGATCTACACCTCCGGCACCACCGGTCGACCCAAGGGCGTCGAGCTGCTGCACGGCGGCTGGTGCTGGGAGGCCGTGGCGCAGGCGGAGGTCGGGCTGCTGCGCGACGACGACCTGCAGTACCTGTGGCTGCCGCTGGCCCACTCGTTCGGCAAGACGCTGCTCTGCGGTGCCATCCACGTCGGCCTGCCCACCTATGTCGACGGGCGGGTGGAGAAGCTGGTCGACCTGCTGTCGGTGATCCGCCCGACGCTGATGTGCGGCGCTCCCCGGGTGTTCGAGAAGGTCTACAACCGGGCGGTGACCACCGCGCAGGACGGCGGCGGCGCGAAGGCGAAGATCTTCGCGTGGGCCGTCGGCGTCGGCAAGCAGAAGGTGACACTGGAGCAGGCCGGCAAGCCGGTGCCGGCCGGGCTGAAGCTGCGCTACGGCCTGGCCGAGAAGCTGGTGTTCAGCAAGCTCCAGGCCCGCCTCGGCGGCCGGATGCGGGTGCTGGTGTCCGGTGCGGCTCCGCTCAGCCCGGAGATCGCCACCTTCTTCGCCGCGGCGAACCTGCCGATCTCGGAGGGCTACGGCCTGACCGAGACCAGCGCCGGCAACTTCGTCAACCCGCCGTCCGGGCTCCAGATCGGCACTGTGGGCCGGGCGATGGGTGACCTGGAGTGCCGGATCGACACCGACGGGGAGATCCTGGTGCGTGGCCGGCCGGTGATGCGCGGCTACCACAACCTGCCGGAGGAGACCGCCGCCGCGTTCACCGAGGACGGCTTCTTCCGCACCGGAGACATCGGCACCCTGGACGAGCAGGGCTACCTGCGGATCACGGACCGCAAGAAGGACCTGGTCAAGACCTCGGGCGGCAAGTACATCGCGCCGTCGCACATCGAGGGGATGTTCAAGGCGATCTGCCCGTACACCTCGCAGGCGGTCGTCGTCGGTCAGGCCCGCAACTTCTGCACGATGCTGGTCACGCTGGACCCGGACGCGATCCGGGGCTGGGTCGCCGGTGGTCCGCTGGAGGGGCGCAGCTACACCGAGATCGTCGCCTCGCCGGAGGCCCAGACGATGGTCGAGGAGTACGTCGCCCAGCTCAACGCGAAGCTCAACCGCTGGGAGACGATCAAGAAGGTGGCCATCCTGCCGCGCGACCTGACGATCGAGGACGGCGAGATCACCCCGTCGTTGAAGATCAAGCGGCGCGGTGTGGAGAGCAACTTCGCGGCCCAGATCGACAAGATGTACGCGGGCACGCTCGCCGAGCTGTGAGCCGACCGAGGGTCCCGTGTCGGCGAGAGAGCCGGCACGGGGCTCTCACAGGTGGTGGCCCCGCCACCTCGTGTGTTCCTCCTCCGCGGCGAGCTGCTCCTCGAACGCCTTCTGCCGGACCCCGGCCCGGCGCCGCGAGTCGACGACCGTCTGTGCGGCCACGGCCAGCGCTGCGGCCAGGGCCAACATGCCCAACGCGATCAGCTCGGGCAGCGACCCGGCAACCGGCACCAGCGCGACCAGCAGCAGGATCCCGCCGATCGTGGGCCAGCGGGGGGCACCGAGCATCAGCCGGCCGAGCACGATGAGCGCGAGCAGGTAGAGCGCGACCCCACCGTAGAGCGCCAGCAGGTCGAAGCTCGGCAGCGGGATGCCCCAGCTCGGTGTGTTGGGGTCGGCGCCCTCGTGGATCAGCCCCTTGAGCCCGAGCGCGAACAGGATGATGCCGGCGATGACCGGCAGGTGCAGGTAGCTGTAGGCGTTCCGGGCCAGGATGGCACGGGCGTCCGGGTCGCGGGTGCGGTGCAGGGTCTGTTCCATGCCGAGCGCCAGGGTGTCGAAGTACGCCCACCACATCGCGGCGACCACCGCGACGCCGAGGAGCGCGGCGAACAGCACCGGCCAGGTCAGCGGCAGAACGGCGATCCCGCTGGGGCTGAGTCCGAGCGCGATGATGGTCTCGCCGAGGGCGACCAGGACGATCTGACCGTGCCGCTCCGCCCAGTGCCCGGCCGAGAGCACCGTCCACCCGCTGCCCCGCAGCGTGAGGCCGGCTCCGTACTCCACGCCGAGGGCCGCGAGCCAGCACAGCAGGCGGGCCACCGACTCGGCTGTTCCGTCGAAGAGCCGCTGCGGCAGCAGCCCGGCGACCACGATGAGGGCCGTGGCCAGCAGCAGCGGCAGAACGAGCAGCCGCCAGCGTCGACGCACGTCGCGGTTCCGGCGGCCGATCCACAGGAAGATCACCGTCTCGCTCACCCGCACCAGGAAGTAGCAGGTCGCGAAGACCAACGGACCGAACAGCCCACCGGGCCGGTCGACGAACGCCTTCGGCAGACTCAGCGCCAGCACGAAGGCGGCGGCGATGGTGACGAAGCCGATCGCCGGGACGATGCCCTGGTCGGTGCGGATCAGGTTGCCCAGCACGGCGAACCCGGACCAGCACCACCAGAGCAGGGCCAGCAGCACCAGGCACTGCACCAGGCCCCGGGCGGTCGGATTGCCGGCGGTGGCCGTGGTGACGTGCAGGAACGCGAAGACGAAGACCAGGTCGTAGAAGAGTTCGAGCGGGGTCGCCCGTGAGCCCGGCGCGCTCCGGCGGACCCCGCGCATCCCCCCGCCCTCGCCCATCAGGAGATTGTGGCAGCCAGGATGGGGCGAAAGGTACATTCCCGCATACCGTGGAGAGATCTGGCGCTGGCCCGACGATCGTGGGCCGGTGGTCGGTTCGGCGATGGCTCAGGCGATGACGGCGGGCTCCCGCCATCGCTGCCGGCCGGTGCGGTCCAGGTCGTAACGCACCGCCGCGATCCGCCCCACGGCCTCCACCAGGTCCGCGGCCGGCAGGGTGAACGGCAACCGCAGGAACCGCTCCATGGTGCCGTCCAGGCCGAACCGGGGGCCGGGAGCCAGCCGTACGCCGACCTCCTCGGCGGCCCGGGCCAGCGCGCTGGAGACCGGGCCGTCCAACTCGGCCCACAGCGTCACGCCACCCCGGGGAACTGTGACCCGCCAGTCCGGCAACCGCTGCGCCAGCGCGCCGAGCAGAGCGTCGCGCTGGACGGCCAACTGGACCCGGCGCTCGGCCACGATGGCGTCGGCGTCGGCGAGCAGGTGCACAGCGACCAGCTGGTCCAGCACCGGGCTGGCCATGTCCACCCCGACCCGGACGGCGGCCAGCCGCTGCACCTGCGGCGCGGAGGCGCGCACCCAGCCGATCCGCAGGCCGCCCCAGTAGGGCTTGCTCATCCCGCCGATGCTGATGACCCGGCTGTGCCGGTCGTAGACGCCGACCGGGGGCGGCAGCTCGGTGCCGTCCAGCGGAAGGTCCACGAAGGACTCGTCGATGACCAGATCGGTGCCGACCGCGTGAGCGGCGGCCACCACCCGCTCGCGCAGCGAGGCGGGCATCAGGTGCCCGGTCGGGTTCTGGAACTCCGGAATCAGGTAGGCCAGCTTGGGCCGGGTCTGCCGGAGGCTGCCCAGCAGCAGGTCCGGCTCCCACCCGTCGGCAGCCAGGCCGTGGGTGGTGATCCGGGCCCGTCGCCCGGCCAGCGCGGCGAGCGCGTTGGGGTAGGTCGGTGACTCGACCAGCACACTGCCGCCAGGGGCCAGGGCGAGTCGCAACACGAGGTCCAGTGCGTGCTGAGTGCCGCTGGTGACCATGATCTGGTCGGCCGAGGTGGGCAGGCCCCGGGCGGCGTACGCGTCGGCCACCGCCTCGCGCAGCTCGATGATGCCGGTCGGGTGGTAGCCGGCGCCGCCCAGATAGCGGGGCAGGTCCTCGGTGGCGGCACGGGCGGCCGTCAGGAGCTGCGGTGGGGCCGCCAGCGCGGCGACACCGAGGTCGAGCATCTCCCGGTCGTCCAGCGGGGTCCACAGGCCGGTGCTGGCCACCCGGTGGTTGCCGGGCAGCATCGTCCAGCTGCCGGCGCCGCGGCGGCTTGCCAGGTGCCCGGTCTCGCGCAGTTGCCGGTACGCGGCGGTGACAGTGGTCCGGCTGATCCGCAACGCCTCGGCCAGCTCCCGTTCGGCGGGAAGGCGGACGCCCAGCGGCAGCCGGCCGTCGGCGAGCAGACCGCGCACCGTGCCGGCCAGCGCGGCGTAGTCGGGGCTGCGTCGGCGGCCCGGCAGGGCGTGCCACTGACCAAGCAGACGCGCCAATTGGACGCCGCGCACCTGACCCGTCATGGCCACTCCCCGGATATTGGCTTCTTCCTCGACGTGGATTGGCACCTAGGGTGGCATGCATGGCATTGCTTGGCAATCTGCGGCACCGGCCGGTTCGACGGTTGGTCCAGCTCTACCTCGGGCTCGTCCTCTACGGCGTCAGCATGGCCCTGATGGTCCGCTCCGACCTGGGCCTCGACCCATGGGACGTGTTCCACCAGGGCCTCTCCAAGTTGACCGGGCTCTCGTTCGGCACCGTCACCATCGGCGTCGGCGCGCTGGTGCTGCTGCTCTGGATCCCGCTGCGACAGCGGCCGGGTCTCGGCACGATCAGCAACGTCGTGGTGATCGGTCTGGTCGTGGACGCCACACTGGCTCTAATGCCCGCCGGTGGCCCCCTCGGCGTCCGGATCGCGCTGCTCGTCACCGGGATCGTCGCCAACGGCGCCGCCACCGGCATGTATCTCGGTGCCCGGCTGGGCCCGGGCCCACGTGACGGGCTGATGACCGGTTTCGTGGCCCGCCGGCCGGGCTGGTCGGTCCGGCTGGTGCGCACCGTCATCGAGGTCACCGTCCTGGCGCTGGGCTGGCTGCTCGGCGGCACTGTCGGCCTGGGCACTGTCGCGTACGCGCTGGCCATCGGTCCGTTGGCCCAGCTCTTCATCCCGCCGTTCGCCGTACCCGAGGAAAGTGTGTCCGACGCCACCGCGCACGAGGCCACCGTCCCCGACGGCGCCGTGTCCGACGGCGCCGACACTCCCCCGGCGGAGGCCGACGTGCCGCGACCAGGCAGCACCGCCCCGGCCGCTCCCACCGGCTGAGACCTCACCGACCGTTCGCGAACCGGTACACGGTGGTGGTCCGGTGTGCCGGATGGAGGGTGGGTGTTCCCTTCCGCGACGCGCGCCGTCATCATCTCTGCATGGGGGAGAACGGTTGGCGCTGGACGGACGCCTGGATCTTCGTGTCGCTGGTCATCGCGAGCGGAGCCGGACGGCACCACCGGTCGGCCACGAGTCGACGGCCGGAGGGCGTCCGCCTGACCGACGTGCTCTCCACCGCCGACCACCTCAACCACACGATCCCGCAAAGGCACGAGGTGGAGGCCGCGATCCGGCGGCTGGTCGGCGCCGGGCTGGTGAGCGTCGCCGACGGCTGGTTCCGGATCACCGCCGAGGGTGAGCAGCTCTGGCGCACCCGCCCTCGGGCGGGGGTGGCGACCATGGTGGACACCGTGCAGGGGGTGCTGACCCGCCGGCACGCACCCGGCAGCGCGGACTGGATCCTGGAAGAGGCCGACCACGCGGCGGCCGTCCAGGAATACGCAGTCCGTTCGATCCCGACGCCCCGGCGGTCACCGGAGGGGCAATCCGGCGTGCACTGACCGGCTCAGCGCACCGGGTGGCCGCTGCGGCGCAGCGCGTCCTTCACCTCGGCCACGGTCAGCTCACCGAAGTGGAAGACGCTGGCGGCGAGCACCGCGTCCGCTCCGGCACCGATCGCGGGCGGGAAGTGAGCCACCTCACCGGCGCCGCCACTGGCGACCACCGGCACGTCCACGACCGCCCGCACCGCGGCGATCAGCTCCAGATCGAAGCCGGCCTTGGTGCCGTCGGCGTCCATCGAGTTGAGCAGGATCTCCCCCGCGCCCAGCTCGGCGCTCCGCTGCGCCCACCGCACCGCGTCCATTCCGGTGCCGCGCCGACCGCCGTGGGTGGTGACCTCGAAGCCGCTGGGCGTGCCGCCGTCGGGCGACCGACGCACGTCGAGGGAGAGCACGAGCACCTGCCGGCCGAACCGGTCGGCGATCTCGGCGATCAGCTCGGGGCGGGCGATGGCGGCGGTGTTCACGCCGACCTTGTCCGCCCCGGCGCGCAACAGTGTGTCGACGTCGGCGACCTGCCGGACCCCGCCACCGACGGTGAGGGGGATGAACACCGACTCGGCGGTGCGGCGCACCACGTCGAGCATGGTGCCCCGGTCACTCGAGGACGCCGTGACGTCGAGGAAGGTCAGCTCGTCCGCGCCCGCCCGGTCGTACGCGGCGGCCAACTCCACCGGGTCGCCGGCGTCGCGAAGGTCGAGGAAGTTGACCCCCTTGACCACCCGCCCGGCGTCCACGTCCAGGCAGGGGATCACGCGCACCGCCACCGTCATGCCGCGAGCCTATCCTCCGTCAACGACACGGCGGTCGACCCGATCGGGTCGACCGCCGTGAACGAGGCCTGGGTCACACCTTGACGAGCATCTTGCCGAGGTTGTCGCCACGCAGCAGGCCGATGAACGCGTCCGGAGCGTTCTCGATGCCGTCCACGATCGTCTCGTCGTAGGACAGCGTGCCCTCGCGCAGCCAACCGGCGACGTCGCGGACGAACGCCGCCCGCATGTCGTTGTGGTCGTTGACCAGGAAGCCGCGCAGGGTGAGCCGCTTGCCGATGACCAACGCCAGGTTGCGCGGCGCGGCCGACGGCTCGGTCTCGTTGTACTGCGAGATCATGCCGCAGATCGCGGCCCGGCCGTGCAGGTTCATGGCCGAGATGGCGGCCTCCAGGTGATCGCCGCCGACGTTGTCGAAGTAGACGTCGACGCCGTTTGGCGCGGCTGCCCGCAGCGACTCGCGGACCGGCCCGTCGTGGTAGTCGAACGCGGCGTCGAAGCCCAGCGCCCGCAGCCGCTCGACCTTGGCCGGTGAGCCGGCGCTGCCGACCACCCGGCCGGCACCCTTGAGCTTGGCGATCTGGCCGACCAGGCTGCCGACCGCGCCGGCCGCGGCGGAGACGAAGACCGTCTCGCCGGGCTTCATCGCGGCGACCTCCAACAGCCCGGCGTACGCGGTCAGCCCGGTCATGCCCAGCACGCTGAGGTACGCGCTGACCGGCGCCACGCTCGGGTCGACCGGCCGGGCTGCGGTGGCGTCGAGCAGCGCGTACTCCCGCCAGCCCAGCCCGTGCAGGACGGTGGTCCCGACGGCGACGTCCGGTGCCTCGCTGGCCACCACCTCGCCGATCGAGGCACCGTCGAGCGGCGCGTCGAGGGCGAACGGCGGCACGTACGACTTGACGTCGTTCATCCGTCCGCGCATGTACGGGTCGACCGACATGTACTGGTTGCGGACCACGATCTGGCCCGGGCCCGGCGTCGGGACGTCGGTCTCGACGAGCCGGAAGGTGTCCTCGGTGGGCCAGCCCTGAGGGCGGCTGGCCAGGTGGATCTCGCGGTTTCTGGTCACGGGGTGGTCGTCCTCTCGTCCGCGGTGGGGGTCTCGGTCCGCGAGGTCACGCGGCCAAGGTCTCCCGGACGGTCAGCGTGACGTCGATGTTGCCGCGGGTCGCGTTCGAGTACGGGCAGACCTGGTGGGCCTGCTCGACGATCTGCTCGGCGGTCTCGCGGGAGACGGCGGGCAGGTCGACGACGAGCTCGACGGTGAGCCCGAAACCGCCGCTGCCGTTCGGGCCGATGCCCACCTCGGCCGCGACGACGGAGTCGCTCACGTCGGCCTTGGCCCGGCGGCCCACCAGTCGCAGCGCGCTGTGGAAGCAGGCCGCGTAGCCGGCGGCGAAGAGCTGCTCGGGGTTGGCGGCGCCGCCGGCGCCACCCATCTCCTTCGGCACGGCCAGGTCGAGCGCGAGGGTGCCGTCGGAGGTCTCGACGTGGCCGTCGCGGCCATCACCCTTGGCGGTCGCGGATGCGGTGTAGATGACCTGCATGAGAGTCACTGCTCCTTCTGTCGATGGATGGTGTCGGTGACCCGGGTGAGCGTGTCGCGCAATGCGACAAGCTCATCGATGCCCAGCCCGGTGGCCAGGGCGATCCGCAGCGGGACGTCGCAGAGCTGCTCCCGCAGCGCCCGCCCCTGCTCGGTGAGGCCCACCTCGACCCGCCGCTCGTCGCGCGCCGACCGCCGCCGAACCACCAGGCCCGCTCCTTCCAGCCGCTTGAGCAGCGGGGAGAGCGTGCCGGAGTCCAGTCGCAGCTCGGCGCCGAGCTCGGACACCGTGGGGGCGTCGTCGGGGCGTTCCCAGAGCACCAGCAGCACCAGGTACTGCGGGTAGGTCAGCCCGAACTCGTCGAGGATCGGCCGGTAGACGTCGGTGAGGGCGCGCGACGCGGCGTAGAGCGCGAAGCACACCTGTCGGCGCAACAGCAGATCATCGGTCACCGCTGAACCGTAGCCCACAATTAAGTTGTGCACAACTTATCTGGCCGGGAAGCGGCCGGCACCACGCCGACCGCCGACCTCAGCGACCGCCGAGGTACGCCTCCAACTCCACCTCGACCAGGTGCTCCGGATCCAGCAGACCGGCCACCACCACCAGGGTCGCCGCCGGCCGGACCGCGCCGAAGACCGCGTTGTGCGCCCGGCCCACCTCGTCGGCGTGCAACCGGTCGATCACGTACATCCGGGTCCGGACCACATCGCCGGGCTCCGCACCCACCTCGGCCAGCGCGTCCAGCCCGATCCGCAACGCCTGCGCGGTCTGGGCGGCGGCGTCACCGACGTGCACCACCCGACCGTCCACCGTTGCCGTGCAACCGGCCGTGAACGCCAGGTCACCGGCCCGGACCACCCGGGAATAGCCGTACCGCTGCTCCCACGGGCCACCCGAGGAGAGCCGGGTGACCGTCACGCCTCGGCCAGAGTCCGCAGCGCCTCGGCCACCGTGAAGGCACCCGCGTAGAGCGCCTTACCGGCGATCACACCCTCCACCCCGAGCGGCTCCAGGGTCGCCAACGCCCGCAGGTCGTCCAACGTGGACACCCCACCGGAGGCGATCACCGGCCGGTCGGTGCGGGCGCACACCTCGCGCAGCAGGTCCAGGTTCGGCCCGCGCATCGTGCCGTCCTTGGTGATGTCGGTGACCACGTACCGGCTCGCGCCCGCCTTGTCCAGCCGCTCCAGCACCTCGTACAGGTCACCACCGTCGCGGGTCCAACCGCGCGCGGAGAGGGTGTGGCCGCGCACGTCCAGCCCGATGGCCACCCGGTCGCCGTACTCCCCCACCACCCGGTCACACCAGACCGGGTCCTCCAGGGCGGCGGTGCCGATGTTCACCCGGGTCGCCCCGGTGCCCAGCGCCGCCCGCAGCGACTCGTCGTCCCGGATGCCGCCGGAGAGCTCCACCTTCACGTCCAACTGACGCACCACCTCGGCGAGCAGGTGCGCGTTGGTGCCCCGACCGAACGCCGCGTCCAGGTCGACCAGGTGGATCCACTCGGCGCCGTCCTGCTGCCAGGCCAGCGCCGCGTCCAACGGCTCGCCATAGATGCTCTCGCTTCCGACGGCGCCCTGCACGAGCCGGACGGCCCGGCCGTCAGCGACATCCACAGCAGGTAACAGGGTGAGGCTCAACGTCTTCTCCTCGATCAGGTACGACGGTCCAGGGCGATCACGACGATCGCCGGCAGTACGAGCAGCAAGAGCACCATCAGCGCGACACGCAGCGCCAGGTTGTCGACGAACGTCCAGATCAGAATCAGCGCGGCACCGGTCAGCAGCACGATCGCGGCCCGCTCACCCCGGCTGTGCCGGGGCAACCGTCCGGAGCGGCCCCGCCGCACCTGCGGCGTCAACCGGCGGACCACCGCGCGACGGCGCTGACGGCGCGCCACCTGCCGCTGCCGGACGGCCCGCTCCCGGGCCTGCTCGGCCTCACGCACCGCCCGACGACGGGCCCGTTCCCGGCTCACCGCGACACCCTCGCGCCGGGCACCGGGCGACGACGGTCAGTCACCGCTGGGCAGCGTGACGAGCCAGTTGCGCAGCAGCGCGGCACCGGTGTCGGCGGACTTCTCCGGGTGGAACTGGGCCGCCGACAGCGGACCACGCTCCACTGCGGCGACGAAATCAGTGTCGTGATGGGCGGTGGTCACCGTGGCACCGGCAGCAGCCAGCGCCGCCGGGTCCCCCATCGCGTACGAGTGGACGAAGTAGAACCGGCTCTGCTCCGACAACCCGGCGAAGAGCACCGACCCTTCGGGCGCCCGGACCGTGTTCCAACCCATGTGCGGCAACCGGGTGGCGGCCAACCGGGTCACCCCGCCGGGCAGCAACCCGAGCCCCTTGGTCACCACACCGTGCTCCTCGCCGTACTCGAAGAGCACCTGCATGCCCACACAGATGCCGAGCACCGGCCGACCCGCCGCCACCCGCTCGGCGATCACCGGGCCGGCACCGAGGGCCTCGATCCCGGCCATGCACGCCGCGTACGCGCCCACCCCCGGGACCACCAGGCCGTCGGCGGCGGCCGCGGCGGCCAGGTCGTCGGTCACCCGCACGTCAGCGCCAGCGGCGGCCAGCGCCCGCTCCGCCGAGCGCAGGTTGCCCGAGCCGTAGTCGAGCACCACCACATCACTCATGTCGTCACCCCGATCACCCGTTCTCCGGCAGCAGCCGCAGAACCCCGGCGACAGTGGCGAGCACCGCGAGCGCCGCGGTGACCAGGACGGCCGCCTTCGGCGCACCCTGCCGGTAGAGCGACCAGGTGCCACCCACCAGCACCCCGGCCAGGATCAGCAACAACGTCGGCAACGCGGCACCCATCAGAGCCACCCTCGAATCGCGACTGCGGGGCTCCGCTGCGCTGCACTCCTCGCGCTCATCAGAGAGCACCCTTCGTGCTGGGAATCGCGCCCGCCGAGCGTGGGTCGATCGCTGTCGCCTCCCGCAGCGCCCGGGAGACCGCCTTGAACTGCGCCTCCACCACGTGGTGCGAGTCCGGGTGACCGCCCGGCCGGGCCGCCCGCAGCACGTCGACGTGCAGCGTGACCCGGGCCGCCTGACCGAAGGACTCCCAGATGTGCCGGGTCATGCTCGTCGCGTACACCGGCCCGATGTACGGGGCCAGCGCCGGCTCGTCGTGCACCACGTACGGCCGACCCGAGAGGTCCACCGCGGCCCGGACCAGCACCTCGTCCATCGGCACGGTCGCCGAGCCGTACCGCCGGATGCCGGCCTTGTCGCCCAGCGCCTGGTCGAACGCGGCACCCAGGGCGAGCGCCGTGTCCTCGATCGTGTGGTGCGCGTCGATCTCCAGGTCACCCACGGTGCGCACGGTCAGGTCGAAGCCGCCGTGCCGGGCGATCTGGTGCAGCATGTGGTCGTAGAAGCCGACGCCGGTGCTGATCTCGGCGGCGCCGGTGCCGTCGAGGTCGATCTCGACGAGGACCTTGGTCTCCTTGGTGATCCGCTCCACCCGGGCGGTCCGGCTCATCACACAGTCTCCATTGCAGAAAGGAAGGCGTCGGTCTCGGTCGGGGTGCCCGCGGTCACCCGCAGCCAGCCGGACAGGCCGACGTCACGGACCAGCACCCCCTGTGCCAGCAGCGCCTTCCAGACGGTGGTCTGGTCCCCGCCCACCTCGAAGAGCACGAAGTTGGCGTCGCTGTCGGCGACCCGCAACCCACGCTCGCGCAGCGTCGCCACGATCCGGTCCCGCTGCGCCATGATCGCGCTGACCGTGCCGAGGAGTGCGTCGCGGTGGGTCACCGCCGCCCGTGCGGCGGCCTGGGTCAGTGCGGAGAGATGGTACGGCAAACGGACGAGCTGCACCGCCTGCACCACCGCCGGGTCGGCGGCCAGGTAGCCCAACCGCCCGCCGGCGAAGCCGAACGCCTTGCTCATCGTGCGGCTCACCACCAGCCGCGGGTGGCCGGGCAGCACCGCGAGGGCGCTGACCGTGCCCGGTCGGGCGAACTCGGCGTACGCCTCGTCCACGACCACCATGCCCGGCGCGACGTCGAGCACCGCGGCGATCACCGCCGGGTCCAGTGCCGTGCCGGTGGGGTTGTTCGGCGAGCAGAGGAAGACCACGTCGGGCCGGTGCTCACGGACCTGGGCGACCGCCTCCTCGGCGGTCAACCCGAAGTCGACGCCGCGCTCGGCGGGCACCCACCGGGTGCCGGTGCCGAGGGCCAGCAGCGGATGCATCGAGTACGCCGGAACGAAGCCGAGCGCGCTGCGCCCCGGCCCACCGAACGCCTGCAAAAGCTGCTGCTGGATCTCGTTGGAGCCGTTGGCGGCCCACACCTGCTCGACGGTGAGCCCGTGCCCGAGATATTCGGCCAGGTCGGCCCGGAGCGCCAGCGCGTCCCGGTCCGGGTAGCGGTTCAACTCGCGCAGCTCGGCAGCGAGCGCCTTGCCGATCGCCTCGACCACCGGCTCCGGCACCGCGTACGAGTTCTCGTTGGTGTTGAGCCGCACCGGCACGTCGAGCTGCGGCGCCCCGTACGGCGAGAGCCCGCGCAGGTCGTCGCGGATCGGCAACTCATCCAGGCTGCGCCAGCTGGTTCGCTCGCTGCGCTCGCTCATGCCGCTCCACCCGGGAAACGGGCCTGGACCGCCTGGCCGTGCGCCGGCAGGTCCTCCACGTTGGCCAGGGTCACCACGTGCGGGGCCACCTCACGCAGAGCGGTCTCGGTGTATTCGATCAGGTGCACGCCGCGCAGGAACGACTGCACCGACAGGCCCGAGGAGTGCCGGGCGCAGCCGCCGGTGGGCAGCACGTGGTTGGACCCGGCGCAGTAGTCGCCGAGCGACACCGGCGACCAGGCGCCCACGAAGATCGCCCCAGCGTTGCGGACCCGCAGCGCCCACTGCCGGGCGTCGACCGTCTGGATCTCCAGGTGCTCGGCCGCGTACGCGTCGACCACCCGCAACCCCGCCTCAAGATCGTCGACCAGGACGACGCCGCTCTGCTCACCGGTCAGCGCCGTGGTCACCCGCTCGGTGTGCTTGGTCGCCGGCACCTGCCGGGCCAACTCCCGCTCGACCGACTCGACCAGCGCCAGCGACGGGGTCACCAGCACGCTCGCGGCGAGCGGGTCGTGCTCGGCCTGACTGATCAGGTCGGCGGCCACGTGCGCCGGATCGGCCGTGTCGTCGGCGAGGATGGCGATCTCGGTCGGCCCGGCCTCGGCGTCGATGCCGACCACGCCGCGCAGCAGCCGCTTGGCGGCGGTCACCCAGATGTTGCCGGGGCCGGTGATCAGGTCGACAGGGTCGCACCGCAACTCACCCAACGGGTCGACCGCGGCGCCGTACGCCAGCATCGCCACCGCCTGGGCCCCGCCCACGGCGTACACCTCGTCGACACCGAGCAGCGCGCACGCGGCGAGCACCCGGGGGTCGGGCAGACCGCCGTTGTCCTTCTGCGGCGGGCTGACCACCACCAGCGACCGCACGCCGGCCGCCTGCGCGGGCACGACGTTCATCACCACTGTCGACGGGTACATCGCCAGGCCACCGGGCACGTAGAGGCCGACCCGGTCGACCGGCAGCCAGCGCTCGGTGACTGTGCCGCCGGGCACCACCTGCGTGGTGTGGTCGGTGCGCCGCTGGTCGTCGTGGACCCGACGGGCCCGGCTGATCGACTCCAGCAGCGCGGCGCGCACAGCCGGGTCGAGCACCCCCTCGGCCTCGGTGATCGCCTCGACCGGCACCCGCAGCACCTCCGGGGAGATGCCGTCGAATCGCTCGCTGGCCTCTCGGATCGCCGGGTAGCCATGCTCGCGAACCGCCTCCACCAGCGGGCGGATCCGCTCGACGGCAACCGACACGTCGAGCTGGGCACGGGGCAGCAGGCGGCGCGGGTCTTCGAGACCCTTGCGCAGGTCGATCCGATTCAGCACCCTTGCGAGTCTAGGCGGCCGGCCCGGTGTACACCCGAGCCGCCCGTCCGCCGGGACGGTGAGCCGGGCCACGCCCACGCCGGCGGGATTGGTTAGGCTCGACCATGTGACCGCACGGCTGCCGGTGTTTCCGCTCGCAACGGTGCTCTTTCCCGGGTTGGTGCTGCCGCTGCACATCTTCGAGGAGCGCTACCGGGCGCTGGTCCGACACCTCGTCGACCTGCCCGAGGGCGCTCCCCGCGAGTTCGGTGTGGTGGCCATCCAGGCTGGCTGGGAGGTCGCGCCCGCCGGTCCCGGCGCCCGTGCGACGCCCGGCGTCGGCGACGTCACCCTGCACGAGGTGGGCTGCACCGCCGAGCTGCGTCAGGTGACCGAGCTGACCGATGGCGGCTTCGACATCGTCACGGTCGGCCGACGCCGTTTCCGGATCGCCGAGGTCGACGACAGCGCGGCCCCCTATCTGACCGCCGACGTCGAGTGGCTGCCCGACCCGGCCGGGTCGGACGAGGTGGCCGATCTGCTGGCCGCCCGGGTGATCGCGGTGTTCCGGCAGTACCTCGGCCTGATCCGCTCCGACCCGGAGGAGATCTCCGAGCAACTGCCGGAGGATCCGACGGTGCTCTCCCACCTGGTGGCGGCGACCGCGGCGCTCACCGTCGACGACCGGCAGCGCCTGCTGGCCATCGACGACACCGCTGCGCGGCTGCGCGCCGAACTGCGGCTGCTCAACCGCGAGGCGGCTCTGCTGCGCCAGGTGCGGGCGGTTCCGGTGCCGCTGGCGGAGCTGGCGTCGTCCCCACCGACACCCAACTGAGGTCGGCCGGCTCGGGTTCCGGGCGCAGGCCCGGCCACCGCGACCAGCCGGCCAGCAGGGTGTACGTGATCGCGGCCCCGAAGGCCGGCAGCAGCAGGTTGCCGTGCGGCACCGGAAGGACGCCGAGCAGCCAGTCGACCCCGCCGGCCCGCAGGTCCGGGGGCTTGGTGAAGGACTGCCCCGCCGGGGCGGTGTCCAGCAGCCGGTCGAAGGTGGCCAGACCGACCCGCCGCCCCACCTGCCAGGCCACCGGCGCGGCGGCCAACGCGCCGAGAACCGCGGCGAGCAACCCGACCGGGCCGCGCCGCCGGCGCAGCACGAACCACAGGGCGAGCGCCACCAGCAGCCCGAAGCCGAGCCCGAGCAGACTGAACCACCCGTCCGCCGCGATGGGCTGCTCCGGTTGCGGGTCGGCGTAGATCGCCCCCTCGGCGGTCTTGAGCACCGGCGTGGCCGGCGCGAGCACGGCCCACAGCAGCCCGAACGGCACACCCAGCACGGCCAGTGCGAGCACGGCGCCCAGCACCGTCGCCGCGGTGCGCAGCGGACGACGCGGCTCGTCGGAGGTCAACTCGAACCAACTCCGGGACGCGGTCGAGGATGCGGCGCCCGGCGGTTCGGCGTACGCCGGCGGTTGGGCAGCGGGCTGTGTCTGCGACGTGGTCGTCCCCGACGGGTCGGGCGAAGCGGCCCGGTCGGGATCGTCGACGGGCCGCTCGGGTTCGGGGTTGTCCGGGCTCACCCGATGATCCTCTCAGGCCCGGTGCGGGGCCGGGGCTCCGGTGGCGGCAGACCAGCTCACCGGGCGAACGGCTCCACCATCATCGCCGCCGCCTGCAACCAGGCCTGCCGGGTCTCCGGCTGGAGTTGGTGGTACTCGATCGACGACCCGGTCTCCAGCGCCGGGTCGTAGGGCACCACGGCCACCCCACGCGTACGGGTGGCGAAGTGCCGCTCCAGGTCGTCCTGCAACGACGAGCGGCCCGGGGTCGGGCAGGAGATGAGGGTGATGGCGTTGTCCGCCAACTCGCCCATGCCCTCCTCGTGCAGCAGGTCGAGCATCCAGTCGGCGCTGAACGCCGCGTCCTCCCGGGGCACGGTGGTCACCACGAGCTGGTCGGCGGCCTGCATCACGGTGCGCCAGTTGGGGCTCTCCACGTTGTTGCCGGTGTCGACGCAGACCACGTCGTGGGTGCGCCGCAGCAGCTCCAGCACACGTCGGACGGTGAACTGGTCCAGTCGTTGGGCGAAGCGCGGGCTCTCCTCGCCGGCCAGCACGTCGTACGAGCCGTCGGATGCGTGCCGCAGGTAGTCGTCCAGCCGACCCAGCAGGGTCTCGCCCTCGAGGATCTCGATCTGCGCCAGGTCGGTGATCAGGTGACGGATCGTCCGGGCGTGCCGGGCACTGCCGGCGCGCAGCCCGAGGGTGCCGCGCAGCTCGTTGTCGTCCCAGGCCAGCACGCCCTGCCCGCGCACACTGCCGACAGTGGCTGCGGCGAGCACGGTGGCGGTGGTCTTGTGCACCCCGCCCTTGGGGTTGGCGAAGGCGAACACCCGGGGCGTGCCCAGGTCACGCCGGAGCACCCCGTTGGCGCGTTCCTGCTCCTGGTCGACGCCCTGCGGGCGCCACTCGATCCGGGGCGGGTAGGCGCGCTCGGCGACCGCCGAGCCGACCGCCGGGGCGGGTGGCGGTGCCACCGGCGCGACGGGTGGCGGGGCCACCGGCGGTGCGACCGGTGCGGCGAGTGGCGGTGCGACCGACGGGGTCGCGGGCGCCGGGTAACCGGTCTCGGGTTGGTAGCCGGTCTCCAGCAGGGCGTACCGGGACTGCACCGGCGGGTCGCCCGGCCGGTAGCCGTTGTCCAGCAACGCGTACCGCGACTGGGCCGGGTCGGGGACGGCCGGCGGTGGCTCGGGCTCGGCCCGGTACGTCGGTTCGGCCCGATAGCCCGGCTCGGCCCGGTATTCCGGCTCGACGCGATAGCCAGGCTCGGCCCGGTACGTCGGCTCGGCCCGATAGCCCGGCTCGGCCCGGTATTCCGGCTCAACGCGATAGCCAGGCTCGGTCCGGTACGTCGGCTCGGCCCGGTATTCCGGCTCGGCGCGGTACGCCGGCTCGGACCGGTACGCCGGCTCCGACCGGTAGTCCGGCTCAGAGCGGTACACCGACTCGGCCCGATAGTCCGGCTCGGCGCGGTAACCCGGCTCCGCCCGGTAACCCGGGTCGGCCCGGTAGGCGGGGTCGACACGGTAGGTCGCCTCGGCCCGGTAGTCGGGCTCCGCGCCGTACGACAGCTCGGCCGGATGCCCGATGGCGGACGCCCGCCCGGCGTTGCCGTTCGGTGCCGCGCGCCGTGGCAGCGGGTCCGGTGACGGGTCGTCGGCATGCCGGTCCGGCTCGGTCTGCTCCGCGCCGCGACCGCCCAGCCGGGCACGGTCCAACAACGCGCGCCACCGCGGCGCTGGTTCGGCCGGCCGGCCCCAGCCGGTCTCACTGCCCTCCACGGCCCGCCCTCCCAGCACCATCGATCTCCGTCTGACAGGCTACGAACCAAACCCTATTCGGACCACACCTCAGAGCGCACACCAGCCGACGCAGATCACGACGACGCGGGCGTCGGCGGCTCGGCACCGATGCCGTCCGGGGAGGTGGTGACGGTCGGCGGGGGTGGCTCGGTCGATGTGGCCGGCGACGGCGCGGGTGACGGAGTCGTGACGACCGGTGCGGGTTCCGACGATTCGCCCATCGACGCCATCGGTGCGGGCGCGGGTGGTGTCGACGGCGCGTCCCCGTCGGGTGTGGGCGCCGGACTCGCCCCTATGTCGACGGGCGGACGCACCACGTCGCGCTGCTCGGGCAGCGGAGGTGTGAAGACCGTGCGGTCCAGGCGGTACACCTCGGGAGCGGGGTCGACCGCGCGTACGTCCGGCCGGGCCGCCACACCGCGCAGCGCACCCGGCGTCGCTCGCACCACAGCGGCGTAGACGCAGGCGCAGCCGGTCCGGTACGCGGTCGCCTCGGCGGCGGCCACCTCGGCGCCGCTGGCGTAGCGCTCCCGCAACTCCCGCTCATCCGGCCCGTCACCGTCGACCGTGGCGGCCAGCGCCCGGTAGTCGGCGGCTTCGACGTCCTTGCGGGCCGCCACCTGATCCATCCCGGCCACGACGTCGTCCGGCACCCGCAGTGCGGGAATCTTGACGATCTCGGTCTGCCGCCCGGGTAGCGGCACCCGCCCGAAGACGGTGGAGACCCCCACGTCGCCGAGGACCGTCGCCAGACGCTGCGGCGGCAGGTACGCGGCAAGCGTGACCAGCGCGTAGGTCCCGCCCCCCGCGGACTGCGCCGACGCGGGCAGCGCGGCCAGGTCGGCGGCGGCGGACCGCAGGTAGCCGGGGACGGAATCGCCCTCGGTCACACCGACGCGGGTCACCTCACCCACCGTCCGGTCGCCGACCGGAGTGTCGTCGACGGCCCAGACCGCGGTGCCCAGGACCGCCGCCGCAGAGAGCACGGCGGCCCAGGTGAGCACCCCGGACCGCGCCGACCGCTCGCCGAGCCGGGTCACGGCCCGGGTCAGCGGCGGCAGCAGCCGTTGGTCCAGCTGCCGCAGCAGGTTGCCGGCGCGCACGGGCGGGATCCCCTCGTCGGAGCGGTGTCGGGCGGTCGCCGCTCAGTCACGCAGGATCTGAAGCGCACGGTCCAGGTCGTCAGGGTAGTCGCTGACGAACCGGACCTCGTCCCCCGTTCGGGGGTGCAGGAAGCTCAGTTCGCGGGCGTGCAGCCACTGTCGGGCCAGGCCGAGACGGGCCGAGAGGGTCGGGTCGGCACCATAGGTGAGGTCACCCACGCAGGGGTGCCGCAGGGTGGAGAAATGCACCCGGATCTGGTGGGTCCGGCCGGTCTCCAGTCGAACGTCGACCAGGCTGGCCGCCGGGAACGCCTCAATGGTGTCGTAGTGGGTGATGCTCGGCTTGCCGCCGGACACCACCGCCCAGCGGTAGTCGTGGGTGGGGTGACGGTCGATCGGCGCGTCCACGGTCCCGCGCAGCGGGTCCAGGTGACCCTGCACCACCGCGTGGTAGCCCTTGTCCACCTCGCGGTACTTGAAGGCCCGCTTCAACGCCGTGTACGCCTGCTCGCTCTTGGCGACCGCCATGATCCCGGTGGTGCCCACGTCGAGCCGGTGCACCACGCCCTGTCGCTCGGCGGCGCCGCTGGTGGAGATGCGGTGCCCGATCGCGGCGAGGGCGCCGATCACGGTCGGGCCGGTCCACCCGGGGCTGGGGTGCGCGGCCACGCCCACCGGCTTGTCGACCACCACGATGTCGTCGTCGGCGTAGACCACCCGCAGGCCGGGCACCGCCTGCGGCACCACTGTCGGCGGTGCGACCGGGGCCGGCAGCGTGACGTCCAGCCAGGAGCCGGCCTTGACCTTGTGCGAGTTGGGTCGGGCGGCGCCGTCGACGAGCGCGTCCCCGGCATCCACCAGGGCCGCGGCGGCGGTGCGGGAGAGCCCGAACAGGCGGGACACCGCCTGGTCAAGTCGCATGCCGTCGAGGCCGTCCGGCACCGGGAGGGAACGGTGGTCGCCGCCAGCGGCGAAGGCGGAGGTCATGCCCGCTCCTTCTGGTCGGCGCCCTGGGTGGCGTCCGTTTCGGCCGGGGCGTCGTCGCGTCCGGCCCGCCGGCCGTCCCGCTGACGGCCGGTCAGTTCCAACAGGACCGCCAGCAGCACACCGCAGACCAGCGAGCTGTCCGCCAGGTTGAACACCGGCCAGACCTGGCCGTACGGGTCGAAGAGGCTGATCATGTCGACCACGTGCCCGTGGAAGGGCGAGGGCGCCCGGAAGATCCGGTCGACGAGGTTGCCCAGCGCACCACCCAGCACCAGGCCCAGGGAGATCGCCCAGGGCAGCGAGCGGAGTCGCAGCGCCATCCAGACGATCCAGCCGACCACACCGATCGTGATCAGCGGGAAGATCCAGGTGTGGTCAGCGCCGATGCTCCAGGCCGCACCGCTGTTGCGGGTCAGGCTCAGGTAGACGAACCCGCCGAGCAGCCGGACCGGCTCCCGGTCGGTCAGCGCGGCCAGCGCGAGGTGCTTCGTGACCAGGTCGGCCAGCAGGGCCACGAGGGCGACTCCGGCAAGGATCGCGACGGCCCGGGGCCGGCGTGTGCCGCCTCCTGGGTCGGTGCGGCCGGGCTCGGCGGACGGTACTGCGGTCATGCGCTCCCCATCGACAGTCTCGGCGGTGATCGCTCACCGTCTCATCGCCGCCGGGGAACGGACCTCAGCGCCGCTCCTCCAGCTGCTTGCACGTCACACACTGGGTGGCCGACGGGAAGGCGGCGAGGCGCTCGACCGGGATCGGGTTGCCGCACCGCTCGCACCAGCCGTAACCACCCTCGTCGAGGCGCTCCAGAGCGCGCTCGACCTGCGTGATCCGTTCCAGAATGCTGTTGGCGAGAGAGATCTCCTGCTCCCGCTCGAGCGTCTTGGTGCCCGTGTCGGCCTGGTCGTCCCCGGCCGAGTCGGTCAGCCGGTCGCGCTGCAGCTCGGTGATCTCACTCAGCGTCTGATCGTACTCGGCGCGAAGCTCGTCCCGCCGCGCCGCCAGCGCCGCCCGGATCTTCTCGGTCTCCGCCGTGCTCCGGGTGGGCTTCGTCACCGGCTTGCGCCCGGCGGTCCTGGTGTCGGCTGGCTTCGCCATGGGTCGCTCCCTCGGCCGGGGAGCCGCGTGGTCCGCGGCATCCTGGTTCGGGGGGCGCCGACCAAGGCGTCCCCTAATGTACGAAAAGGGGCGCACGGCAATGATGGCCGCGCACTCCGGAGGTTGGCAAGAATACGGAACGTACAGGCGTCCGACAACGTGCCGCACCGTCGCTCCGCTAAACAGCCCCTAGCCCTGCCTAACTGGGGCAAAGGGAACGCTAGCAGATCAATCGACTGCCTCATCCCCGTACTCACCAAACCACCGGGCCAGGCGACCCCGCCGGCTGACCGCCCGCAGCCGGCGCTCCGCGGCGTCCCGCACCCCCGCGGTCGCCACGATCAACAAGCTGTCGCCGGTCTTCAGGCGGGTGTCCGGTGCGGGCACGAAACCCACCCCGTCGCGCAGCACCAGCGTGACCGATGCGCCCAACGGGAGCCGCAGCTCGTCGACGTGCACACCGGCCAGCCGCGAGCCCGGCGGCACCTCCAACTGGAGCAGGTCCGCCCGCATCCGCTCCAGCGGCGCCGTCTCCACATGGATCTCGGCCGCCTCGGCCGGCGCTGTCACCCGCAACCACCGCGCGAACGGCCCGAGCGCCCCGGCCTGCACCAGCGTGAAGATCACCACCAGCACGAAGACCACGTCGAAGAGACGCTCCGCACCGGGCACCCGCTCGGAGAGCGGAATGGTGGCCAGCACGATCGGCACCGCCCCGCGCAGCCCCGCCCAGGACAGGAACGCCTGTTCGCGGAGGCTGACACGGAACGGCAGCGCCGAGACGGCCACCGACAACGGCCGGGCCAGCAGCACCAGGGCCAGTCCCGCGACCACCGCGGGCAGCACCGCCGCGTCCAGCCGACCCGGCGAGGCCAGCAACCCGAGCAGCACGAACAGCCCGATCTGGGCGAGCCACGCGAGCCCGTCCGCGAAACCGAGGATCGCCTGCCGGTGTGACAACCGGGCGTTGCCCAGCAGCACCCCGGCCACGTAGACGGCGAGGAACCCCGAGGCGTGCAGCACCGCCCCGGCGGCGTACGCCAGCACGGTGATGCCCACCGCGGCGATCGGGTAGAGCCCGGCCGAGGGCAACGCGGCCCGGCGCAGCGCCCAGGTGCCGGCGACGCCGGCGCCCACACCCACCGCCGCACCCACACCCAGCTCGTAACAGACCAGCCCGACCTCGTACCACCACGGGTGCGCCCAGCCCTCGTGGGACAGCAGCACCACCAGCAGCACCACCGGGGCGTCGTTCATGCCCGACTCGGCCTCCAGCGTCGCCACCAGCCGGGGCGGCAGCCGCAGCCGACGCAGGGTGGCGAAGACAGCCGCCGCGTCGGTGGACGAGAGCACCGCGCCATAGAGCAGCGCCAACCGCCAGTCCAACCCCAACAGCAGGTGTACGGCGACACCGACCACCACGATGCTGACGATCACGCCGACCGTCGAGAGCGCGGAGGCCAGCCCGAGCACCGGACGCAGGGTGGTCCACCGGGCGGTGAGGCCGCCCTCCGCGATGATCACGATGAGGGCGCAGAAGCCGAGGGCCCGGGTCAGCTCGACGTCCTCGAAGCCGATGCCCAGCCCGCCCTCGCCGATCGCCACGCCCAGCGCCAGGTAGACGAGGAGGCTGGGCACGCCGAGCCGGGTGGAGAGCCGCACCGCGCCGACGGCGACCAGCAGCACGGCCGCACCGAGCAGCAGCGCGATGTCCAATCCGGGCGTCACAGCAGCCTGGCCTGGGCGTTCCTCACTCGGCGGATCCGTCGCGCAGTCGGCGCAGCAGCTCGGACAGCTCCGGGCCGGGCCGATCGACGAGGAAGAGTTTGTCGCGGCTGGCCGCGCCGACCCGCAGTGACACCGCGGCCGGCCGGAGGCCCAGGGCGGCGGCCAACGCCTTGCGGGCCGCCTCGGTCGCCCGACCGTCGACGGCCGGGTCGTGCACCGCGATCACGAGGGCGGGCCCGTGTGGACCATCGAAGCGGCCTCCCACCCGTGTACGGGAGGCGCCCGGCTTCACCCGTACCGCCACGGTGAGCGTCTCCTGCGCGGGCACCGGCGCCGCTTCAGATCGGCCGGGCGTCGGCGAGCAGGGCGGTGGCTGGCGCACAGTGCGCGCAGGGCGTGAAACCGAGCTCGACGGCCTCGGCGACCGGCAGCACCTCGGGCGCCCGACCAACGAGGTGCGGGCAGCTGGCGAGGTGGTAGCGAGGGTGACCGTCGACCACCTGGACGGCATCGGGAAGTCGCGCCACCCGGGCCGCCTCGGCGGGAGTGACCGGCTGCTCGGCCGGCTCGTCGGCCGCCGGGGCACCGTCGAGGAAGGCGTCATCGGTGGACGCCGCGAACGGCGACGCCGGGCTGACGGGCCGGGCGGGAGCGGACGCGTCGTCGGCCGGGGTCACGAACGGCGAGCCCGGATCGAACGGCGGCACATGGTCGGCCGGCGGCTCGGGTGGTTGCCGCCACCCGGTGCCGCCGGTACCAACCGTCGTGGGCACGTGCTGGACCGGCACCTCCGGCTCGACCAGCGGCGGCCCGTACGCGACACCCGTGGCCTGGCGGGCCGTGCGGGGTGCGTCGGGGGGTCGCCGGCCGGGCCGGCCGGGATCCGCCATGGCGCGGTTGGCGGCTGCCTGGCGGGCGCCCACCACCAACGCCACGGCGGCCAGCAGACTGGCCGCGATGGAGATGATCAACATGAAGCTGGAGCCACTGGCCAGACCGAGCACCAGTAGGACCACCGCGACGAGGATGAGCAGAAGACTTGCGACTATCACGGCTCACCCCCGCCGCGTCGTACCGTCCAGGCTGGGCCGGCGATCGTCACCATTGGCGGGAAACGATCGCCGGCCGGTGCTCAGCGTCCGGCTTCGAGGGCGCCGGAGCGCCCGCCGCCGCCGTACGAACCGGCGAGGCCCGCAGCGGCCAGCCCGTTGCCGCCGGCAACCCGGCCTGCTTCGGAGCGGGTCATCTCGGCTTCGAGGCCCTGGCCGCGACCGTCGAGGTCACGCAGCTGGCTCTCCAGGTAGGCCTTGAGCCGGGTGCGGTACTCGCGCTCGAACTGCTTGAGCTCCTCGATGTGCTTCTGCAGCGCCGTGCGCTTGGCGTCCAGGCCGCCCATGGCCTCCTGGTGCCGCTGGCGGGCGTCCCGCTCAAGGGCGTCAGCCTTCGCGCGCGCCTCCCGGGTCACCTCCTCGGCCTTGCCACGGGCCTCGGACAGCAGCTGGTCGGCCTCGCGACGAGCGTCGGACACGTGGTCGTCGGCGGTGCGCTGGGCCATCATCAGCACGCGCAGGGCCTGCTGCTCACCGTCACCGGTGACGCCGCCGCCGGCCGGGCCGCCGGTCGCGCGGACCTGCTCGAGCTCGGCCTGCATCGCGCGGGCGGCCTGCTCGGCCGCCGACTTGTCGCGCTGCACCCGGTCCAGTTGGGCCTTGACGTCGTTGAGCTCCGCCGCCAGTCGGGCGTCGCCGCCGGGGCCGGCGGGGGCACCGCCACGGCCGCCGCGCTCCACCTGGGCACGCAGCTCGTTGTTTTCCTCGATGAGACGGGCGAGCTCGCGCTCGACCTCGTCAAGGAAGGCGTCGACCTCCTCCTCGTCATACCCCCGTTTGCCGATCGGCGGCTTTTTGAAGGCGACGTTGTGGACGTCGGCCGGGGTCAGCGGCATCGAAACTCCTCGGGTCAGTTGCGGCCGCGAAAGCGCGTCGGTCATCAGGCAGATGCCCTGATCGACGGCCCTAACACGAACTCCATCAGCACGAACAGGATAACCAGGAGCACAAGGGAGGCCAGGTCGATGCTCACGGTACCAATTCGCAGCGGAGGGATCACACGCCTCAACGCGTTGAGAGGGGGATCAGTGACGCTCCACACGGATTCCAATCCTGCCGATGCTCCACGCCCCGGTTGCCAGCGACGGCCGTACTGCAGGACGGCGCTCAACACGAACCGGGACAAGAGGAGGAGCAGGAAGACATAAAGGACCAGGTACAACACTTGCAGTAAGATCGACAACACGGTCAGCGACGTCCCTCGGGTCGGGCGGGGTCAACTCAGACTGAAAAAACCGCCCTCAGCGATCTTGGCCTTGTCCTCAGCGGTGACCTGGACATTAGCCGGTGAGAGCAGGAACACCCGATTGGTCACGCGCTCGATCGTACCGCGCAGGCCGAACGCCAGACCGGCGGCGAAGTCCACCAGACGGCGGGCATCGGCCTCATCCATCTCGGTGAGATTGATGATCACCGGAACCCCGTCGCGGAAGTGCTCCCCGATCGTGCGCGCCTCGCGGTAGGTGGTGGGGTGCAGCGTGGTGATCTGATAGCGCTGCTCCTCCTCGGGCAACGCCCGCTCACGCGACGCGACCTGCGGCGCGAGCGCCAGATTGTCGCGGGTGTGGTAGGTCAGCGCGCCGGAGGTCTCACCAGCCGACGACCGGGTGATCGACCGTACGCTGGCCCGCTCGACCCGCTCCGGACGCTCGTTGTCACCACGCTCGGACTCGCTCAACCGCCCGCTCGCCCGCTCGGAGAGTCGACCCCGCTCACTGACCCGCGGCCGGGGAGCCGGTGGCTCCTCGGTGTCGTCCTCGTCCTCGTCGGCGAACTCCTCGGCGTACCGGCTCTGCCGGTAACGCGAGTCGCGGTAGCCACCCTTGTCGTAGCCACCGTCGTCGTAGGCCCGCTCGTCGTCTTCTTCGACCAGACCGAGCCAGACCCCCGCCTTGCGCAGTGCACCCATCCCGCGCCCTTCCGTCCGCCGTGCGGCACGCGCCCCCGTGCCATGTCGCCCGTCGCGAATGGACAACAATGCCCATCGGACCGGGGCGGCAATCCCCTGGCGCGCGATTCGCGTCGCGCGCCACGACCCCCGACTAGGGGACGCCACCCCTGAAACAACACTGATGTAATTTGCATGTCTCGCGGTCAGGCTACCGCAGCGTGGGACGCATTCCGAGCAACGCGCTGCCGACGCGGACATGTGTCGCGCCGTATCGGATCGCGATGTCGAAATCTCCGCTCATTCCCGCGGACAGCTCGGTCGCTCCCGGATGGACCGTCCGAAACACGCCGGCAACCTCCGCGAGTTGAGCGAAGGCCCGGTCCGGCTCCCAACCCAGCGGAGCCACCGCCATGAGACCGACCAGACGCAGCCCGGGCGCGTCGGCCACCGCCTCGGCCACTGGTTCCAGCCCGGCACCCGGGTCGGCCGAACCAGGCAGTGCGCCACCCCGGGCCGCGTCGCCGTCGATGCTCACCTGGACCATGACGTCCAGCGGCACCTCCCGGTCGGCGGCGGCGTTGGCCAACGCCCGGGCCAGCCGGACACTGTCGACGGACTGCACCACGTCGGCGTACCGGACCACCGAGCGAGCCTTGTTGCGCTGGAGTTGGCCGATGAAGTGCCAGCGGGGGCGCACCCCGGCCGCGGCCACCTCGGCGGCCTTACCCGCTGCCTCCTGGTCGCGGTTCTCCCCCATGTCGGTGACCCCGAGCCCGGCCAGCGCCAACACGTCGCTGGCCGGGTAGGTCTTCGTCACCGCGATCATCGTGACGTCGGCGCGGTCCCGGCCGGCCTGCACGCAGGCGTCGGCGATCCGGGACCTGACCTGAGCCAGACCGGCCGCGATCTCGGCGTGCCGGTCCGGCCCCACCGTGGCTGAGCTGTCGGTCATCGGCGGTGCTCAGGACCCGTTCTTGAGGAAATCGGGAACGTCCACGTCGTCGAAGAGCACTCGGCGCGGCGACTGGGCCGGAGCCGGGTTGGTCGCCGGTGCCGGCACCGGGGTGCTCTGCGCCGCCGGCTGGTTGGTGTTGGTCTTACGGGTCGGCTCGGCCGCCTTGTACGCGGGTGTGCCGCCGTCGAAGCCCGCCGCGATGACCGTCACCCGCACCTCGTCACCGAGCGCGTCGTCGATGACCGCGCCGAAGATGATGTTGGCGTCCGGGTGGGCGGCGTCGGTGACCAGCTGGGCCGCGTCGTTGATCTCGAACAGGCCCAGGTCGGAACCGCCAGCGATGGAGAGCAGCACGCCGCGCGCGCCGTCCATGCTCTGCTCCAGCAGCGGGCTGGAGATGGCCGCCTCGGCCGCCTCGACGGCGCGGTTCTCACCGCGGGCGCTGCCGATGCCCATCAACGCGCTGCCGGCGCCGCTCATCACGCTCTTGACGTCGGCGAAGTCCAGGTTGATCAGACCCGGGGTCGTGATCAGGTCGGTGATGCCCTGCACACCGGAGAGCAGCACCTGGTCGGCCGTGCGGAAGGCATCCATCATGCTGATGTTGCGGTCACCCAGGGCCAGCAGCCGGTCGTTCGGGATCACGATCAGCGTGTCGCACTGGTTGCGGAGTTCGTCTATTCCGGTTTCGGCCTGCACCTGACGGCGCTTGCCCTCGAAGGAGAACGGCCGGGTCACCACGCCGATGGTCAGCGCACCGAGCTTGCGGGCGATGTTGGCCACCACGGGCGCGCCACCGGTGCCGGTGCCGCCGCCCTCACCGCAGGTCACGAAGACCATGTCGGCGCCCTTGAGCACCTCCTCGATCTCGTCGCGGTGGTCCTCGGCGGCGTTCTTGCCGACGTCCGGGTTGGCCCCGGCCCCCAGGCCACGGGTCAGCTCCCGGCCGACGTCGAGCTTGACGTCGGCGTCACTCATCAGCAGCGCCTGGGCATCGGTGTTGATCGCGATGAACTCGACGCCCTTGAGCCCAACCTCGATCATCCGGTTGACGGCGTTGACGCCGCCTCCCCCGATGCCGACGACCTTGATGACCGCCAGGTAGTTGTGCGGAGGTGTCATCTCCGGTCCTTTCCTTCGAGATTGGCTTCGGCCGACCGGGTACGGCGTGGCCAGACCAGCGGCCGACGACAGCTGTCACCAGCGAGAGTCAGGAGTGAACCCTCACCCTCTACTAGAGGCTTACAGTTATGTCAACCACTGAACCTCTTCGGGGCAACGTAAGCGCCACCACGCGATGAGCCAAGGACCCGCCCGGCGTGTCGCCGGCCGGAGCGCGACAGGTCACGCCTTGACGCGCTCGCCGGGTCAGCGGAAGGTCACCACGTCCGGGGCACTCACGTCGATCCGATCGGTGTCCTCGTCGAGCAGCGCGGTGGCCACCCGGGCCTTGTCCGCGCCCCGGGTCGCGTCGCCCCAGACCACCGTCCGGTCTCCGCGCAGCCGCAGGGTGATCCGGGCCAACCCCTCCACGCTCACGTCCACCACCTCTGCGCGCAACTCCGGGGTCAGGGCGACGAGCACCTCCAGCCCGGCCCGCGTGCCCGGGTCGTCGGCGGCCGGTCGGGCCACCGTCACCTGCGGCATCCCGGCGGGGCGTTGGTCCACCGTCCGGAACGCCACCCCACTGCGGTCGATCAGGGCGTACGCCTCCCCCTGCGGCACCGCCGCCACCGGAGTCCGCTCGGTCACCCGCACCACCAGCGTGCCGGGCCAGTCGCGGGACACCGTGGCCCGCTCCACCGGCGCCAGCGTGCCGACCCGGCGGGCGGCGGCCGCCAGGTCCACCCGGGCCAGCGGCACCCCGTCCGGTACGGCGACCGCGTCGTGCACCTGCACCGGGGTGACCAGGTCGGCCCCCTCCACGCGCACCTCCCGCACACCGAACAGCCCGGTGCCCAGCACCGTCCAGGCGACCAGCCCGGCCAGCGCGAGCACCCCGGCGGCCACCGCCCAGGGCAGCGCCGCGCGCATGCGACGCTGCCGGGCACGGGCCATGAACCGGCGGGTCGAGGGCGGTACCGCGTCGCGGCTCGCCCGGACCAGCTGCCAACGCCGCGCCGGACCGCGACGCGGGGCGCCGCCGTCGGCGGCGCGGGTCCGCCCTCGGGCCGGGCCGGGACTCATCCGGCCGTGGGCGCCGTGCCGCCGGGCGCGACGGCGCCACCGAGGGCCGCTCCGTCGCCCCCGGCCGTGGCGCCACCCGGCACCGGATCACCGATCACCGGGGCGGTGGCCACCGGGTCGACGGTCGCGGTCGGCGCGGAGCCGTTCGCACGCGCCCCCAGGGCGGCGAGCAGCTCGTCACCCATCAGGGAGATCGGCGGGGCGCCCATGGTCACCACGACGTCCCCCGGGCGGGCCCTGCGGGCCACCTCGACCGGCGCCGCCTCCCACGAGTCGACAAAGACCTTGCGGTCGGCGGGCAGCCCCACCGCCGCGATCAGCGCCGCCGAGCCCTCGCCGGGCTGGCGCAGCTCGCCCGGCCCGAAGACCTCCAACAGCACCACCTCGTCGGCGATGGCCAGCGCCTCGGCGATCTCCGCCTGGTTGTCGCGGGTGCGGTACAGCCGGTACGGCTGGAAGACGACGATCAACCGCCCGTCGCCGGCCACCTCGCGCAGCGTCTGCATGGCGAGGGTCATCGAGGTCGGGTGGTAGGCGTACTCGTCGTAGACCAGCACGCCGTCCGCGACGCCCTTGCGCTCGAAGCGCCGCCGCACTCCGGGGAAGACCGCCAGCGCGGCCTCGGCCGCCTCCAGCGGCAGTTTCAGCAGGTACGCGGCCAGCACCGCGGAGGCGCTGTTCAGCCCCATGTGCCGCCCCGGCACCGGCAACCGGAACTCGCCGAGTGACCGGCCGTCGATCGCGGCCAGATAGCGCACACCACGCGCCGAGGAGACGATCTCGGTCAGCCGCAGGTCGGCGTCGGCCGCCTCGCCGTAGGTGAACACCTGCCGGCCCTCGGCGCGCAGGCTCTCGGCCAGCCGCCGACCGCCCGGGTCGTCGGCGCAGGTGATGATGAACCCGTCCGGGTCGGTGAGGCGGGCGAACTCCACGAACGCCGCCTCCAGCGTCGCGTAGTCGCCGTAGGTGTTGAGGTGGTCCGCCTCGACGTTCGTGATGATCGAGACGTACGGGCGGTAGATGAGGAACGAGCGGTCGCTCTCGTCCGCCTCGACCACGAAGTGCTCGCCGGTGCCGTGGTGGGCGCCCGAGCCGACCTCGGAGATCTCGCCGCCGATCACGAAGGACGGGTCCACACCGGCCTGCTGGAGCACCATCGTCACCATCGAGGTGGTGGTGGTCTTGCCGTGCGTGCCGGCGACCGCCACCGCCCGGCGGCCGGTCATCGCCGCGGCGAGGGCCTCCGACCGGTGCAGCACCCGCAGCCCGCGCCGACGCGCCTCGACCAGCTCCAGGTGGTCCTGAGGAATGGCCGACGAGTAGACGACAGTGTCCACGCCGTCAAGGTTGGTCGCCTCGTGGCTGAGGTAGATGGTGCCGCCGAGCGCCCGCAGGCCCGCCAGCGACGGCCACTCACGCAGGTCGCTGCCGGAGACCCGGATGCCACGGGTGAGCAGCAGCCGGGCCACGCCGAGCATGCCCACCCCGCCCACCCCGATCAGGTGGACGGCGCCCAGGTCCTCCGCGGTGAGCGTGCCGGCCGGGGTGAACTGCGCGGTCATCGAGCCACCGCCTGGATGACGAAGGAGCGCAGGGCCTCGTCGCCGTCGCGTCGGCCGTACGCCCCTGCCGCCGCGCCCATCGCGTACAACCGCTGCGGGTCGCGGATCAGGGGGATGACGGTGCGCTCCAGCCAGGCCGGGGTGAGTTCCGCGTCGTCGACCAGGAGCCCGCCGCCGGCCTCCACCACGGGCAGCGCGTTGCGCCGCTGCTCCTGGTTGCTGTGCGGGTACGGCACGTAGATCGTCGGCAGCCCGATCGCGGCAACCTCGGCGACGGTCATCGCCCCGCCCCGGGCCAGCATCAGGTCGGCGGCGGCGTAGCCCAGCTCCATCTCGGACAGGTACGGCAGCGTCACGTACGGCACCGGCAGGTCGGTGGGGATCGGCACCGGCTCGTTGCGGGCGCCCATCACGTGCAGCACCTGCACGCCGTTGCGGGCCAGCTCCTTGGCCGCCCCGGAGACCGCCAGGTTGATCGACCGGGCGCCGGACGAGCCGCCGGAGACGAAGAGCACCGGCAGGTCCGGGCGGAGCCCGAAGTGGGCGCGGGCGGCGTCGCGAAGCGCGTACCGGTCCAGTGCGGCGATGGTGCGGCGCAGCGGCACCCCGACCACTGTGGCGTCGCGCAGCGACTCGGCCTGGCTCGGCTGGTGCGGGAAGCCGACGGCGACGTTCTTGGTGAACTTCATGCCCAGCTTGTTGGCCACACCCGGTGGCACGTTCACCTCGTGGATCACCATGGGCATCTCGCGACGCCAGGCGGCCAGGTAGGCCGGCACCGAGACGTACCCACCGAAGCCGACGACCACGTCGGCCTGTACCTCGTCGATCACCTTGCCCGCGGCGCGCGCCGCGGTCCACATCCGGCCCGGGGTACGGACCAGGTTCATGTTGACCGACCGGGGCAGTTGGTATGCCGGGATCTGCCGCAGGTCGTAGCCCTGCGGCGGGATCAGGTCGTTCTCCATGCCGCGTGGTGTGCCGAGGCAGGTGATCCGGACGCCCGGGTCGTGTCGGCGCAGGCAGTCGGCGAAGGCGAGCAGCGGGTAGACGTGCCCCCCGGTGCCACCTCCCGCGAGCACCACCGAACGCAGCGGACCCATCAGCGTCTCCTTTCGCTCGCCGTACCCCCGCGGTTGCGGTCCTGGCGGACCCCGCGCGGCGCGGCCTGGTCGTCATGGCGCCGCTCGCGGGACCGGGGTATGGACCCTCGGCCAGCGGGCGGCGTCGCCGGTCGGCGACGCCGGCCGGGAAGCGGCGGCAACGGGGCCCAGAGTAGTCGGACCCACCGGGCCGGCGGACGGGCATGCAGTGCTCGGGCCGCATCGGGTTCGGCGCGGGCGAAGGACGCCAGCATGCCGATGCCCGCCAACGTCACCACCAGGGCACTTCCGCCGTCGGAGATGAACGGCAGCGGCAGACCGGTGATCGGCAGCAGCCCGACCACCCCACCGATGTTGATCACGGCCTGGCTGACCAGCCAGGTGGTCACGGCGGTGGCGGCGAGCCGGCGGAACGGGTCGTCGACCCGGCGGGCGATTCGGAACCCGGTGTACGCGAGGACCGCGAACAGGCTCAGCACCACGACGCACCCGATCACGCCCAACTCCTCGGCGATGATCGCGAAGATGAAGTCGTTGTGCGCCTCGGGCAGCCAGTCCCACTTCAGGCTGCCCTTACCCAGCCCGACACCGAACCAGCCGCCGTGCTCGATGGCCAGCCGACCCTGGTAGAACTGGAGACAGCCGTCGAGCTTGCAGGTCTCCGGGTCCGGCGGGTTGAAGAACATGGCCAGCCGGGCGAAGCGGTAGTTGTCCTCGCCCCGCTCGCCGGAGCCGGCGCCCAGCGATGCCACCGCGACGAGCAGGCCCACGCCGAGCAGGCCGACCACGGTCAGCGCGCCGAAGACCCGCATGCGGACGCCGGCGGCCCAGAGCAGACCCACCACCAGGGCCAGCAGGCAGAGCATCGTGCCCGTGTCGTTGTAGCCGACCAGGACGAAGAGCAGGCCCATCACCGGGAAGAGCGGGGTGGCCAGCTCGCGCCACCAGCCCAGCGCGGCGCCCTTGCGGGCGATCAGGTGCGCACCCCACAACACCAGCGCGAACTTGGCCAGCTCGGAGGGCTGCACCTGGATCCCGCCGACGAAGAGCCAGTTCAGTCGCGCCTCGATCGGCCCGAACCCGGCCGACTTCTGCTTGGTGAGCCGGGCGTAGGCGACCAGCAGGTTGAGCACCAGCAGCAGCCCGATCGAGGTGAACAGCAGCGGTCGGCCCAGCGAGCGGTACGTGCTGGCGGGCAGCCGCTGGCAGACCCAGAACGCCCCGATGCCGATCACCGCGAAGATCGCTTGCTTGGTCACCGAGGCCGAGGCGTTGCCGTCCTCGGCGTAGTCCTTCACGCTGGTCGCCGAGAAGACCATGGTCAGCCCGATCAGCAGCAGCAGGCCGGCGCTGGACAGCAGCAGGTAGTAGGAGGCCAGCGGTCGCGCCAGCAGACCGCGCAGCGCGGCGAGCCCACCGGCCCCGTCCAACCCGCGCAGTGGCACGGGTGGTGGCGGGTCCGCTGCCCGCGGTGCCGCACCCGGTTCCGGGCCGCGCGCGTCGTCGGGCGGCGCGCCCGCCGCAGCGGTACGCGTCGCGCCCGGTGACCGTCGCGGCCGACCGGCTGTCCTGTCGTCGGTGCCTGAGTCCTCCCCCACCCCGACATCATCACCGCTGGACGCGCCGGGCACGCCCACAACGACGCACCGGGCGTGTCGAACTCCCGCGCCGGCCTTGAAAGCACCAACCGCCCGGACGGAACCCGCGCGGGGCGGGCCGTCCGGGCGGCCTGGGAGTGCGGGGATCGCGAGGGCCGATCAGGTCATGTTGGCGAGGAACTCGCTGTAGAACAGGCCCAGGGCGATGGCCACGCCGATGCCCGCGATGATCCAGAAGCGCACCACGATGTTGACCTCACTCCAGCCGGCCAACTCGAAGTGGTGCTGCAGGGGCGACATCCGGAACACCCGTTTACCGGTGGTCTTGAAGGAGATGATCTGGATCACCACGGACATCGTGATGATCACGAAGAGCCCACCGATGATCGGCAGCAGCAGAATGGTGCGGGTGGACATCGCCATGCCGGCGATCAGACCGCCCAGCCCCAGCGCCCCGGTGTCGCCCATGAAGATCCGTGCCGGGGACGTGTTCCACCAGAGGAAGCCCACACAGGCCCCGGCTGCCGCCCCGGCTATCAGCGCGATCTCCAACGGGTCGCGGACCTCGTAGCAGTACGGCTGGGTGTAGTTCGGGTCCGCGCACCAGTGCCGGTACTGCCAGAACGCGATCAACGCGTACGCGGCGAGCACCATCACCGAGGCGCCGGTGGCCAGACCGTCGAGGCCGTCGGTGAGGTTGACGCCGTTCGTCGCGCCCATCACCACGAAGATGAAGATGATCACCGCGCCGACCTTGCTGACCTCCAGGGCATCGATGTCCCGGATGAAGCTCAGCGTGGTGCTGCCCACCGTCTCGGTGTTGGTCGCCAGGCCCGATCCGTCGGTCATCGTGCTCGGGAACCACAGCGCGATCACCCCGAAGACCGCGCCGACCAGGATCTGGCCGAGCAGCTTGCCGCGCTTGTTCAGCCCGGCGCTGTTGCGCTTGCGCACCTTGAGGAAGTCGTCGAGGAAACCCACAGCACCGGAGAAGACCATCAGCCCCAGCAGCACCAACGCCGTGATGGTCGGCTCCACCTGGGCGATCTGCTGGTCCGGCAGGCTGGTCAGGGCCAGGTGCCCGGCCACGTACGCGATCACCGTGGCCAGGATGAAGACCACGCCGCCCATCGTGGGCGTGCCCTTCTTGCCCTGGTGCATGGCCGGGCCGTCGGACCGGATCGGCTGACCGGCCTTGAGCCGGGTGAACAACTTGATCGCGATCGGGGTGCCGAACAGCGAGACGAGGAAGGCGACCCCGACGGCGACGATGACGGCCCTCATCGGGTCGGCTCCCCACCGGCGTCGGCGCGCAGGGCGTCGGCCACCTCCCAGGTCCGGTACCGGGAACCCTTGACCAGGACGACATCACCCGGTCGTAGCTCGCTCCGCAGCACCTCGACGGCCGCCGCCTGATCGGTGAGCAGCACCGACTCTCCTCCCCAGTTCGCTACCGCTGTCGCGCCTTCGTGGATCGGCGCTGCCGGCTCACCCACCACGAGCAGCCGGTCGACGCCCAGCTCGGCCACGAGTTGGCCGACCTCGGCGTGGCCGTCGCGCTCGAACGGGCCCAGCTCGGCCATGTAACCGAGCACCGCGACGGTACGCCGCCCCTGGCCGATACTGGCCAGCGCCCGTACCGCCACCGCCATCGAGGCCGGGTTGGCGTTGTACGAGTCGTCGATGACGGTCACCCCGTCGGGGCGGTCGAAGACGTCCATCCGACGGGTCGAGACCAGCCCCAGCTCGCCGAGGGCCGTGGCCAGCTCGGCCAGCGGCATGCCCAGCTCCCGGGCGACCGCCGCCGCGGCGAGCGTGTTGCCGACCTGGTGACGGCCGGTCAGCCCGAGCCGCACCGACGCGCGGCCCTCCGGGGTGACCAACGTGTACGACGGGTGCCCCCGCTCGTCCAGCGTGACGTCCTCGGCGCGCACGTCGGCGTCCGGCGCCTCGCCGTAGCGGACCACCCGGGCCCCGGTGCGACCCGCCATCGCGTCCACCCGCGGGTCGTCGGCGTTCAGCACCGCCAGCCCGTCCGCCGGCAGAGCCTCGACCAGCTCTCCCTTGGCCTGGGCGATGGCGTCCTGCGAGCCGAACTCGCCGATGTGCGACGTGCCGACGTTGAGCACCACGGAGATCCGGGGCGGCACCAGCTCACACAGGTACCGCACGTGCCCGATCCCCCGCGCGCCCTTCTCCATCACCAGGTAGCGGGTGTCCGGCCCGGCCTGCAACGCGGTGTACGGGTGACCCAGCTCGTTGTTGAACGAACCGGGCGGCGCCACGGTGGCCCCGAGCCGGGCGGTGAGCTGACCGATCAGGTCCTTCGTGGTGGTCTTGCCGGACGAGCCGGTCACCCCGATCACGGTCAGCTCCGGCAGCCGGTCCACCGCGGCACGGGCCAGCCGGCCCATCGCGGTCAGGGCGTCGTCCACCAGCACCATCGGCACCCCGGGCACCGCACGGCTGCCGAGCACCGCCACCGCGCCGGCCTGGATCGCCGTCGCCGCGTAGTCGTGCCCGTCGACCTTCTCACCGGGGAAGGCCACGAAGAGCGAACCGGGCCCCACCTTGCGGGAGTCGAACTCCACCGAACCGGTCACTGTGGCGGCGGGATCGGCGGCCTCCAGCCGGCCGTCGACCGCCGCGGCCACCTCGGCCAGGCTCAGCGCGATCACCGCTGGACCGCCAGATCCCCGAAGCGGGCCCGCAGCGCCTCGGCCAGCTCGATGCTGTCGTCGAACGGAAACACCTCGCCCGCCACCTCCTGGCCGCGCTCGTGCCCCTTGCCGAGCAGCGCGATCACGTCGCCCGGCTCGGACAGCCGAACCGCCTCGTCGATCGCGGCGCGGCGGCCGGCCACCTCGATGATCCGGGCGGCCGTTCCAGCCCGGTACGCGCCCGCGAGCACCTCGGCGCGGATCTCCGCCGGGTCCTCGGTACGCGGGTTGTCGTCGGTCACCAGCACCAGGTCGGCTCCCTCCGCCGCAGCCGCGCCCATCACCGGCCGCTTGCCCCGGTCCCGGTCACCACCGGCGCCGATCACACAGATCAGCCGTCCGGCGCTCAACTCGCGCAGCGCGGCCAGCGCCGCAACGATCGCGTCCGACTTGTGCGCGTAGTCGACAACGCCGCGCACCGGCGCGGCGACGTCAACCAGCTCCAGCCGGCCCGGCACACCACCGCAGGCGGCCACCCCGGCCGCAGCGGTCGTCGGGTCCACCCCGGCACCGACCAGCGCGGCGATGGCCAGCAGCGCGTTCGCCACGTTGTGCCGGCCAGGCAGTGCCACCCCGGCGTCCAGGACCACGCCGTCCGGGCCGTGCGCGGTGAACCGCTGCGCGTACCCCTCGCCGCCCACGCCGTCGGCCCACCAGCTCGCGCCCTGGTCGCCGGCCGCCGAGTAGGTGACGGTGGCCGGCTTGTACAGCGGCTTCAGGGCCGGGTCGTCGTGGTTGAGCACCTCGACCGCGCACCGCCCGTCGAAGAGCTGGGCCTTGGCGGCGAAATAGTCGTCGCTGTCGGCGTGGAAGTCCAGGTGGTCGGAGCCGAAGTTGGTGTAGCCGCCGACGGCGAACCGGACGCCGCCCACCCGGCCCATGGCCAGTGCGTGGCTGGAGACCTCCATGACCACCGAGGTGACCCCCCGCTCGCGCGCGGTGGCCAGCATGGCGTGCAGGTCGGTCGCCTCCGGAGTGGTGCGCACACTGTCGATCACCAGGTCACCGAGCCGCGTCTCGACCGTGCCGATCAACCCGGTGGTGTGGCCGGCCGCCCGCAGCCCCGACTCGATCAGGTACGCGGTGGAGGTCTTCCCGGCGGTGCCGGTCACCCCGATCACGGTGAGACCGGCGGTCGGGTCGCCGTACACGGCCGAGGCCAGCTCGCCGAGCACGGCGCGCGGGTCGGGCACCACCAGGACGGGCAACCCGCTGCCCGCGGCCAGCTCCGCACCCGCCGGGTCGGTCAGCAGTGCCACGGCACCCGCCTCGGCGGCGCCGGCGGCGAACTCCGCGCCGTGCCGGCGAGCGCCGGGCAACGCCGCGTACAGGTCGCCGGGATGGACCTCCTGGCTGGCGTGGGTGGCCCCGGTGACGACCACCTCGGCGGCGTCCGCCGGAAGGTCGACGGCGAGTCGGACGGCGAGATCGCCGAGCCGGACTCCGGTCACGGTACGTGGACGTGGATTGCCGGGCACGGCGTCAGACCCTACCCCGTCGTCCGGTTCCGGCCGCACAGCCGCCCCGGTGGTTCGTCGGCACTCACCGATGATGTCCCGCCATTGCTGCTCAGCGCGGATAGACCACGAACTTGGGTGCGGAACCACCGGTTGACGGTGGTACACGGTAGTGACGCAGCGTGAACTGCATCATGTCGCGGAACGCCGGGCCGGCGATCGCCGCGCCCCCACCACCGGGCGCGTACGCGAAGACCGCGATCACGTACCGGGGGTTCTCGGCGGGGGCCATGCCGATGAACGAGGACACCTCGCCAGGCTGCTTCTTGCCGTCCACCAGTCGCCACCCGGTGCCGGTCTTGCCGGCGACCCGGTAACCGGGGACGGCGGCGGCCAGGCCGGTGGCGCGGTCGACGGTGGTGACCGCCTCCAGCATGGTGCGCAGGGCCGCCGCGTTCTGCGGGCTGAGCACCGACCGGGTCACCGGTGCCGGCGCGGGGGTGCGCTTGCCGTCCGGGCCGATCACCTCCTTGACCAGGTGCGGCTGCACGTACGTGCCGTTGTTGGCGATGGCGGCGTACGCGGCGGCCATCTGCAACGGCGTGGCGTCGACGCTGTGCCCGATCGGCACCGACCCCTCCGACGAGTCGCTCCACTCGTCGGCCGGCAGCAGACGTCCGCTGGCCTCCCCCGGCATTCCCTCGCCGGTGGGCTTACCCAGCCCGAACCGCTTCTGGTAGTCGATCAACCGGTCCTTGCCGAGCTGGTCGGCGATCGTGATGGTGCCGACGTTCGACGAGTAGGCGAGCATCCCCGGCACGCTCATCTTCTTGCCGTCGGCGGGATGGGTGTCGGAGAACCAGGTGTCGCCCTTCTTGATGCTGTTCGCGATGGGCAGCGCCGTGTCCGGCGTGATCACACCCTCCTGCAACGCCGCGCCGAAGGTGATCGCCTTGTGGATCGAGCCGGGGTCGACGACGAAGCTGGTCGCCGCGTCCTCCCGGGCGACCGGGTCGCTCGGGAACGGCTTCGCCGCGCTGTAGGTGGGATTGCTGGCCTGGGCCAGCACCGCGCCGGAGGGGATCTCGATGATCACGGCCACGCCGGTGCCGCCGCGCTGCTGGGCCATGCCCGCGCTGAGGATCTGCTGCGTGCGGAACTGCAGGTCACGGTCGATGGTGAGGGTCAGTGAGCTGCCCGGCTTGGCGGGAGTGGTCTGGCTGTAGCCGCCCGGGATCGGCGCCGCGAGGTCACCGAGGCCGGCCTCGTACACGCGCTTGCCGTCCTGCCCGGCGAGCACGTCGTCGTAGCGGGCCTCCAACCCTTCCAGGCCGGCCATGTCCTGACTGGTGAAGCCGATCAGGTTGGCCGCCAGGTCACCGCCGGGCACGTCACGGCTCTCGTCGCGGTGCACACCGATGCCGGGAAGCTCCAGCGCCTGCACCCGCTTGGCGGTCGGGATCTCCACACCCCGGGCCAGGTAGGCGAACGTGGACAACTTGCCGTTCTCCAGCCTGCGGGGCTTCATCAGCTCGACCAGCTTCGACGCCGGGATGCCGAGCAGCGGGGAGAGCGCCTTCGCGGTGGCGGGCGGGTCCTTCACCTCGGTCGGGTCGGCGAAGACATAGCGGGCCTCGACACTGCGGGCCAGGGGCGCGCCGGTGCTGTCGTAGATCGCGCCCCGCGGCGCCGGCAGCTCGACAGTGCGCAGGCGGTCGGCGATGCCGCCCCCGGCGTACGCCGGAGCGTCGACCGCCTGAAGGAAGATCAGCCGGATCCCGATGACGGCGAACAGCGTCAGGGCGAGCACGGTGCCCAGCCGCAGGCGCAGTCGCGACTCGGCCAGCTTCGGCGGGCGCGGTGGCTTGCGGGACGGTCGGCGGGCCGCCGGTCGGTCGGTGCGCCGCGGCGCGCGTGGCGTGGTCCGGCGCCGTGGCGGCGGCTCGTCGACGCCCGGGGCACGCGGGGTGCGCGGCGAGACGGTGCGCACGACGCCGCCGCGCCCAGCGGCCGGAGCGTCGCGCCGGCCGGACCGGGCGGCGGCCCGGCCGCCGTCGAGCACCTGCAGCGCCGGCCGGAAAGGGTCGCCGGACCGGGTGCTGCGCGGCGTACGCCTCTGCTCGGCGCCCTGACCGCGCACCGGCGTGCCGCGCTCCTCGCGCACGGTTCGACCCCTCGGGGTGTACGCGCGAGCCCCGGAGATGCCCCCGATGCCTGATTCGCCTGTGCGGGACTCCCCGTCGACGGGACCGGCGTCACGCGAAGAACCGCGCCGGGCCCCCGTGGGGTCCCGGCGCGGCTCGTCCGACCTTGGTGGCACTGGTCAGCCTCCCGCACCCTGGCTGGTCACCGACGGCTTGCCGGTCGCCGGCTGCGGCACGCCGATGGTCTTGCCGTCCGGCAGCCGGATGTAACCCGGCTCGCCGGCGTCCACCAGACCCAGCCGCCGCGCCTCGGCGGTCAGGTTGCCCGGCGCCTCGGCCTCGGCGATCTGCTTGTCCAGTTGCTGCTTCTCCAGGTCCAGTCGAGCCTGCTGCTGCTGCAACCGCTCCAACCGGAACGCGTTCTCATTGATCTTGGTGTTGACCGCCAGGATGCCCAGCACCCCGCCGACCACCAGCAGCACGATCAGCGCCGCGAACGGCGCGCGCGGCACCGACACCGGCGGTGGCGGCGCCACCCGCAGCCGAGGCGGGCGGGCGACGGTGGCGCTGGCGGCCTTCTCGACCGGTCGCAGCGCGGCGGTGCCCTGAGTCGGGAACTCGCGCGCCCCCCGGGCGCGAGTCTCCCCCTGCCGATTCGTTCGATCGATGCGTGGCGTACCGTTTCCGAGGCGCGGAGCCCGCTCCGCCGCGGTCCGGCCCCCCGACCGCGGTGCGCGCTGCTCGCCGCCGGTGACGTCCCGGCGGCCGCGCTTGTCAATGTTCATGTCCCTCCCCCTCAACGTCCGTCCCTCTGCCGTCCCGGTGCCCCTGACCCCCCACGGATCAGGCGGACCCCGTGCCCGGTTGGTGCATTCCCTTCACCCGTCGGCGAGACCGTTCGCGGTCGGTCCGCCCAAGCTCTGTCGCGTTCGGGTCGAGTCGCTCCGCCGCCCGCAGCCGCACCGAGGCGGCGCGCGGGTTGGCGGCGACCTCCGCCTCCCCGGGCAGTTCGGCGCCCCGGCTGAGCAGCCGGAACGTCGGACCGGACCCGGGAAGTTCGACCGGGAGGTCGACCGGGCCCGTGTTGCGGACCCGGTCCGCGAGCGCCGCCTTGGTGAGCCTGTCCTCCAGCGAGTGGTAGGACAGGACCACCATGCGACCGCCCACGGTCAGTGCGTCGAGCGCGGATGGCAACGCTGTCTCCAGCGCTGCCAGCTCTTTGTTTACCTCGATCCGTAAAGCCTGAAACGTTCTCTTTGCCGGGTGTCCGCCCGTTCGTCGGGCCGGCGCCGGGATGGAGTCCCGGACCAGCTCCGCCAGCAGCGCGGACGAGGTGATCCGGGCGCGTTCCCGCTCCCGGATGATCGCCGAGGCGATCCGGCCGGCGAACTTCTCCTCGCCGTAGACCCGCAGCACCCGGGCCAGGTCCGGATGCCCGTAGGTGTTGACCACCTCCTCGGCGGTCACCCCCCGGGTCTGGTCCATCCGCATGTCCAGTGGCGCGTCCTGGGCGTACGCGAACCCGCGGTCGGGCGCGTCCAACTGCAACGACGAGACACCCAGGTCGAACAGGATCCCGTCGATGCCCGGATAGCCCAGCCGGTCGAGCACGTCCGGAAGCTCGTCGTAGACGGCGTGCTCCAGGTGCACCCGATCGGCGAACCGGGCCAGTCGGACCCGCGCGTGGGCGAGCGCCTCGGTGTCCCGGTCGAGCCCGATCAGGACCGTCTCCGGGTGCGCCTCCAGCACCGCCTCCGCGTGCCCGGCCAGGCCGAGCGTCGCGTCGACGTAGATCGTCCGGCCGCCTCGACCCAGCGCGGGGGCCAGCAGCTCGAGACACCGCTCGAGCAGCACCGGCACGTGCGTGCCGCGCAACTCCCCCATGATGACCCCCACTGGTTGAAACGTCCGTTCTCTTCGTGCGCCTGTCGTCGGACGGCGCTGCCGTCGTACCGCCAGATCCCCATCCGCTCCCGCCGGACACCGGACCGTCGCCCGATGACTGGATCGTGCGCCTGGCACCGGGGAAGGGGTGCCAGGAACTCGAAAGCGGCTGGAGATCTCGCAGTACGTCGGGCGCCGTTCCGCCCTACAGACCGCCTGGCAGCACCCCCTCCTCGATGTCGGCGAAGTCGTCTTCGCTCTCGGCGAGGTAGGTCTCCCAGGCGACCTTGTCCCAGATCTCCACCCGCGTGCTCGCGCCGATGACCACCAACTCGCGGTCGAGCGCGGCATACTCCCGCAGATGAGCTGGAATGGTCACCCGACCCTGCTTGTCGGGAACCTCGTCGTGCGCGCTCGCGAAGAAGACCCGGCTGTAGGCCCGGGCCGCCTTGTGCGTCATCGGCTGCGCGCGCAACTGCTCCGCGATCCGCTGGAACTCAGGAGTCGGGAAGACGTAGAGGCAACGATCCTGCCCTTTGGTGACCACGACACCCCCCGCCAGCTCATCCCGGAACTTGGCCGGAAGGATCAACCGGCCCTTTTCGTCCAGGCGCGGAGTGTGGGTGCCGAGGAACATCGGCCCAACCCCCTCGCCCTTGAGCGGCGTTCGCGGCGCCGCTGACCCCCCGGGCCGGTGAGCCCTCCCGGCCTCACCATTGGTCCCCACTCTACTCCACTTCCCTCCACCCGCAACCAGATTCGCCCGCGTGGCGCGCCCGATCCCCGCCTAAAACAGCACGTCACAAGGGGTGGAGCGGAGTGGAGGGCTGAGACCGCCCTCCGGCGTGGTCCGCTTTCCGACATAGATCGACTCCGTCCGGCGGAGGTCCACCCGGCCGCCCGCGCAGCCACCACGGCCGAACGGTTCACCGTCGGCGGCGATCTGGCGGGGCGGGCGGTCCGGTAACCTCGCTCGCGTGACCGACGCGAAAATGCCCCTACGGGCCAAGGTGGCCAGCTCCGTGTCACGGACCGCCGCAGCGCTCTCCCGGGCGGCCGGCCGCGGCGACGGTTCGGTGATCGGCGGTTGGATCGGCCTGAAGATCGACCCGGACCTGCTGGCCCACCTGTCGGCCGGGCGTGCGATCGCGCTCGTCTCCGGCACCAACGGCAAGACCACCACCACCCGGCTGACCTCGGCCGCGGTCGGCGTGCTCGGCCGGGTCGCCACCAACTCGTTCGGCGCCAACATGCCCAGTGGGCACACCTCGGCGCTGGCCAAGGCCGGCAGCACCCCGTACGCGGTGCTGGAGGTGGACGAGCACTACCTCGCCCAGGTGCTGGAGGCGACCGAGCCGCACGTGGTCGCGCTGCTCAACCTCTCCCGCGACCAGCTCGACCGCGCCAAGGAGGTCGCCATGATGGCGCAGCTCTGGCGCGCGGCCCTGGTCCGGCACACCAACGTGCGGGTCGTGGCCAACGCCGACGACCCGCTGGTGGTGTGGGCCGCCACCCCGCCGGGCGACCCCGCCCGGGGCATCAACCCGCCGCACGTGACCTGGTTCAGTGCCGGCCAGCGCTGGCACGACGACTCCTGGGTCTGCCCGGAGTGCGGCTCCACCATCCAGCGCTCCGGTGACCAGTGGTGGTGCACCGGCTGCCCGCTGCGCCGACCGGAGCCGAACTGGGTCGTCGAGGACGAGGGGGTGCTCGACCCCACCGGGGCCTGGCACAAGGTCTCGCTCCAGCTACCCGGCAAGGTCAATCTCGGCAACGCCGCGACCGCGCTGGCCGTGGCCGCCGAGTTCGGCGTCCGTCCGGTCGACGCGGTGTCCCGCCTCGGCATCGTCACCTCGGTGGCCGGCCGTTACGCGCAGGTCGACAAGGACGGGCGCAACATCCGGCTGCTGCTGGCCAAGAACCCGGCCAGTTGGCTGGAGGCCTTCGACATGGCCGACGACGCACCGACCCTGCTCTCCATCAACGCGCGCGACCCCGACGGTCTGGACACCTCCTGGCTCTACGACGTCGACTTCGCCCCGCTCCGTGGCCGGCAGGTGTTGATCACCGGCGACCGGGCATACGACCTGGCAGTCCGTCTGGACGTCAACGACGTGCCGTTCCAGCACGTCCGCACGTTCGACGACGCGATCCGGTCGGTCCCGCCCGGGCGGCTGGAGGTCATCGCGAACTACACCGCGTTCCAGGACATCCGAGCGGAGTTGGACCGTGTCATCTGAGAGCCTGCGCATCGTCTGGATCTACCCCGACCTGCTGTCCACCTACGGCGACCGGGGCAACGCCCTGATCCTCGCCCGCCGGGCCCGCCAACGCGGCATGCCCGTCGAGGTGTTGGAGGTCCGTTCCGACCAGCAGCTGCCCGCGACCGCCGACATCTACCTGGTCGGCGGCGGCGAGGACGGCCCACAGGCGCTGGGCGCGCAGCGCCTGCTCGCCGACGGCGGTCTGCACCGGGCGGTCGCCCAGGGTTCGGTGGTGTTCGGTGTCTGCGCCGGCTACCAGCTGCTCGGCACCTCGTTCTTCGCCAAGGGCGTGCAGTGCCGCGGCCTGGAGCTGCTCGACCTCCAGTCCGACCGGGGCCCGAGCCGGGCCGTGGGCGAGCTGGCCGGTGAGATCGACCCCCGGCTGGGCCTGCCACCGCTGACCGGTTTCGAGAACCACGGCGGCCGCACCCACCTCGGCCCGGAGGTCTCCCCGCTGGCCCGGGTCACCGCCGGGGTGGGCAACGATGGTGCCACCGAGGGCGCGTGGCGCGGCAAGCTGCTGGGCACCTATTCGCACGGCCCGGCGCTGGCCCGCAACCCCGCCCTGGCCGACCTGCTGCTGCGCTGGGCCACCGGCGCACACCAGCTTCCTCCGCTGGACGACACCTGGCCCGACCGGCTCCGCAACGAGCGCCGCTCCGCGGTGGCCGCCGCCCGGCAATGATCCGAGCCGTCCGTCGGCTGCTCCGGCAACCGTCGGCCGCCCGGTTCGCCCTGCTCGTGCTGCTGATCGGCGGGTGCGGGCTGCTGCTGCTCCTGGTGCCCCGTCCGGATCCGGAGCAGTTGCCGCTGCTCGCCGACCGGCTGGGCGACCTCGCCCCGGTGGCGGCGATCCTCGGCGGCGCTCTGCTGCTGGTCGCGCTGGTCCCCCGTACCTTCATCACGCTCGCCGCGGGCGCGATCTTCGGCCCCCTGGAGGGCGCCGCGTACGCCCTGGGCGCCGCGTTGGTGGCCGCGGCGATCGGGTTCACTGTCGGCCGGCTGCTCGGCCGGGAGTTCGTAGCCGAACGGGTCCGTGGTCGCCTGGCCCGCCTCGATGGCTGGTTCGCCCGGCAGAGCGTGTTCGGTGTGGTCACCGTGCGGCTGCTGCCCATCGCCGGCTTCGGGCTGGTCAGCTACGGCTACGGCACGACCGGCGCGCGGGTGCTGCCGTTTTTGGCCGGCAGCGTGATCGCCTCCGCGCCGACCGCCGTCGGCTACGCGGCGATCGGCTCCGCGGTCAGCTCCCCCGGCCACATCAACTGGTATGCCGCCGCGCCGGCCAGCCTCGGCCTGATCGCCAGCGTGGTGCTCATCCACCAGTGGTGGCGTGCCGAGCGCCGCCGCCGTCGCATGCCGGTCTGACCGTGGCCGAGCCGACCGCCGGCCCGGCCGGGGAGCCACTGTCCGGTGGGTTCGTCGCCGACGTGGTCCGGATCGGGGAGACGGTACGACGTACCCCGCCCGCCAACCTGGACTTCGTCGGCGCGCTGCTGCGCCATCTGGCCGGGGTGGGCGCGGACCTCGCGCCGCGCCACCTGGGCGTCGACGCCCACGGTCGGCAGATGCTCAGCTACGTCGCGGGTCGAGTGCCGTGGCGGGACCGGGAGGATCCGGCGTTCTTCGCCGACGCGGCGCTGGTGCGGCTGGCCGAGCTGATCCGGCGGCTGCACGACGCGTGTGCGGGCACCGGGCTGGCGGGCGACGCCGAGACGGTGTGCCACCGCGACCTGTCGCCGAAGAACACTGTGTACCGGGACTCCCCCGCCGGACCACTGCCGGTGGCCTTCCTCGACTGGGACCTGGCCGGCCCGGGCCGGCGGATCGAGGACGTCGCGTTCGCCGGATGGCACTGGGCCGCGTTGGGCGAGGGCGCCGACCCGTTCGAGCTGGGTCGGCGCTGCCGGCTCCTCTGCGACGCCTACGACGCGGCGCCGACCGCGACCGCACCGGCCACGCTGGCACGGGCCGAGCTGGTGGGCGTGATGCTCGACCAGATCGAGACCACCTGGCGGGGCATCGACGCCGGCGCCGACCGCGACGAGCCGGGCATGCGCCGGCTGCGCGACCAGGGCACGGTCGAAGGAATACGAAGCTGGCAGAACTGGCTGAGCTCCCACAGCGGAATCGTGGCGGCCGCGCTGAAGGCCTGACCACCCGTGCCCGGGTCGATCATGGAGTTGTGGTGGGGGATCAAACCCCTGCCACGGGGCGAACCAGGCACCACAACTCCATGATCGACGCCGGTGAGGGCCTGCGGCGTCAGGCGACGACCGAGACCATCCGGCCCTTCACCACGATGACCTTGCGCGGTTCCTTACCGGCCAGCGCTGCGGCCACCGCCTCCAGGGCAGCCGCGCGGACGGCCTCCTCGGCGGTGTCGGCGGGGACCTCGATGCGGCCACGGACCTTGCCGTTGACCTGCACCGGATAGGTCACCGTGTCCGCCACCAGCAGCGCCGGGTCGGCGGTCGGGAAGTCCGCGTACGTCAGTGAGGTGTCGTGGCCCAGCTTGCGCCACAGCTCCTCCGCCAGGTGCGGGGCGAACGGCGCCACCATCAGCACCAGCGGCTCGGCCACCTCGCGGGGCGTCGCCGACAGCCCGGTCAGCCCGTTGGTCAACTGGATCAGCTTGGCGATCGCGGTGTTGAACCGGATGCCGTCCATGTCGCCACGGACCCCGTCGATCACCGTGTGCAGCAACCGGCGGGTCGCCCCGTCGGCCGGGTCCTCGGTGACCCGCAGCGCCCCGGTCTGCTCGTCGACGACGGCCCGCCAGACCCGCTGCAGGAACCGGTACGAGCCGACCACCGCCCTGGTCTCCCAGGGGCGGGACACCTCCAGCGGGCCCATCGACATCTCGTACACCCGGAAGGTGTCCGCGCCGTACGCGGCGCACATGTCGTCGGGGGTCACCACGTTCTTCAGCGACTTGCCCATCTTGCCGTACTCGCGGTTGACCGTCAGGTCACCCAGGTAGTAGGCGCCGTCACGCTCCATGACCTCCTCGGCCTGCACGTAACTGCCGCGCGAGTCGGTGTACGCGTACGCCTGGATCATGCCCTGGTTGAACAGCTTGCGGAACGGCTCGAACGACGACACGTGACCCAGGTCGTACAGCACCTTGTGCCAGAACCGCGCGTACAGCAGGTGCAGCACGGCGTGCTCGGCGCCGCCGACGTACAGGTCGGTGCCTCCGCAGTCGCCGTCGCCGCGCGGGCCCATCCAGTACTGCTCGTTCTCCCCGTCGACGAACCGGTCGCTGTTGGTCGGGTCCAGGTAGCGCAGCTCGTACCAGCAGGAGCCGGCCCACTGCGGCATCACGTTGGTCTCGCGGGTGTAGCGCTGCGGCCCGTCACCCAGATCCAGCTCGACCTCGACCCAGTCGCGCCGCCGCGACAGCGGCGTCTCCGGGTTGCTGTCGGCGTCGTCGGGGGCGAACGTCTTCGGCGAGAAGTCGTCCACCTCCGGCAGCTCCACCGGCAGCATCTCCTCCGGCAGGGCGATGGCCGCGCCGGTGGAGTCGTAGACGATCGGGAACGGCTCGCCCCAGTAACGCTGGCGGGAGAACAGCCAGTCGCGCAGCCGGTAGGTCACCGCGCCGGTGCCGTGCCCGTTCGCCTCCAGCCAGGAGATGATCGCCGCCTTGGCGTCGGCGACCCCCAGGCCGTTCAGGTCCAGGCCGCGCTCGGGCGCGGCGCTGTTGATCGCCGGGCCGTCCCCGGTGTACGCCTTGCCGTCGAAGCCATCCGCCGGCTGCACGGTGCGCACGATGGGCAGCTCGAAGACCTCGGCGAACGCCCAGTCCCGCTCGTCCTGAGCCGGCACCGCCATGATCGCGCCGGTGCCGTAGCCGGCCAGCACGTAGTCGGCGATGAAGATCGGGATCTGCCCGCCGGTGACCGGGTTGGTGGCGTACGCGCCGATGAAGACGCCGGTCTTCTCCTTGGTGTCGGACTGCCGCTCGACGTCGGTCTTGGCCGCTGCCGTCTTGCGGTACGCCTCGACGGCCACCCGGGGGCTGGCGTGCCCGCCGGTCCAGGCGTCCCTCGTCCCGTCCGGCCAGGCGGCCGGCACCAGCGCGTCGACCAGCTCGTGCTCGGGCGCCAGCACCATGTAGGTGGCACCGAAGACGGTGTCCGGTCGGGTCGTGAACACCCGCACCGGCGCCTGCCCGGTGGGGAAGTCGATGTGCGCACCGGTGGAACGGCCGATCCAGTTGCGCTGCATCAGCTTGATCGGCTCGGGCCAGTCCAGGGTGTCCAGGTCGTCGATCAGGCGGTCGCCGTACGCGGTGATCCGCATCATCCACTGCTTCAGGTTGCGCTTGAAGACCGGGAAGTTGCCCCGCTCCGAGCGGCCGTCGGCGGTGACCTCCTCGTTGGCCAGCACGGTGCCCAGCCCCGGGCACCAGTTCACCGGGGCCTGCGAGACGTACGCCAGGCGGTGGTCGTCGACGACCTGGCGGCGCTCGGCGACGCTCAGCTCGGCCCACGCCCGGCCGTCCGGGGTGGACCGGTTGCCACCCTCGAACTCCGCGATCAGCTCCGCGATCGGGCGGGCCCGGCCGGCGTCACTGTCGTACCAGGAGTTGAAGATCTGCAGGAAGATCCACTGGGTCCAGCGGTAGAAGTCGGTGTCGATGGTGGCCACCGAGCGACGCTCGTCGTGCGCCAGCCCCAGCCGGCGCAGCTGCGCCTTGTACCGCTCGATGTTCGCGACCGTCGTGGTCCTCGGGTGGGTGCCGGTCTGCACCGCGTACTGCTCGGCGGGCAGGCCGAACGCGTCGAAGCCCATCGCGTGCAGCACGTTGCGGCCGGCCATCCGCTGGTAGCGGGCGTAGCAGTCGGTGCCGATGTAGCCCAGCGGGTGGCCGACGTGCAGGCCGGCGCCGGACGGGTACGGGAACATGTCCAGCACGTACAGCTTCTCCGCGCCGGCGCGGGGGTGGGTCGGGTCGGCCAGCGGGCCGGTCGGGTTCGGTGCGTGGAAGGTGCCCTCGCGCGCCCAGATGTCCTGCCAACGAATCTCGATCTCGTCGGCCAGGGCCGCGTTGTACCGGAACGGGGGAATGTCGCCCGCCGGTGCGGCTGCCTCACTCATCGTCTCTCCTCGCTTCGCTTCGCTTCGTCTCGGCACCACCGGGCCGGGCCGGCGGCGGGCACAAAAAAGCCCCTCGCGCAGGAGGGGCCGCCGTGCTGTCGCTGCGTTCAGCGCATCAGCACGGCCCGGTAAGAAGCAGGAAGACTCCGGCCATGTCCGGCAGTGTACCCCGCGCGCCGTTGCCCATGCCGGCCCCCGGGGTGAGGTCGGATCCGGTCCCCCGACATGGCGAATATCGGTGCGTAACCGACGGACTACCTGCGGGGGTCGGCGATAACGACAAACATGGTTAGCCTGAGAGACCAGTGAGATTCCTGCGGCAGACGAGGCTCGACGTCGCGAACCCAACGGCGGGTCCAGGTGCTCTATACAGAGCTGCCGTCATGGCGACGAGGAGGAGGCCCGTGACACAACAGACCTGGGACGAGGTGGGCGGCCTATTGCCGCACGACGAGTTCCGCGCCGCCAGCGAGGCCATCGTGGCCAACATCGAGCAGGTCATCGAGGGTAAGACCGCCACCGTGCGGCTCGCCCTGGCCGTCCTGCTCGCCGAGGGTCACCTCCTGATCGAAGACGTGCCGGGTGTCGGCAAGACCAAGCTGGCCAAGGCCCTGGCGCGGTCCATCGACTGCACGGTGCGACGGATCCAGTTCACCCCCGACCTGCTGCCCAGCGACGTCACCGGCGTCAGCGTCTACAACCAGGAGACCCACGACTTCGAGTTCCGTCCCGGTGCCGTGTTCGCCAACCTGGTGGTCGGCGACGAGATCAACCGGGCCTCGCCGAAGACCCAGTCGGCGTTGCTGGAGTGCATGGAGGAACGGCAGGTCACCGTCGACGGTGTCACCTACCAGCTCCAGACCCCCTTCATGGTCATCGCCACCCAGAACCCGATCGAGATGGAGGGGACCTACCCGCTGCCCGAGGCGCAGCGCGACCGGTTCACCGCCCGTATCGCGATGGGCTACCCGGACTCCAACGCCGAGCTGGCCATGCTCGACGGGCACGGGGCCACCGACCCGCTGAACGAGCTGCGCTCGGTCTCCGACGCGGCCATCGTCCGACAGCTCATCGCCACCGTCCGGCAGGTGCACGTCGCGGACGCGGTCAAGCAGTACGCGATCGACCTTGTCACCGCCACCCGCGAGGCACCTGACCTGCGGCTCGGCGCCTCCCCCCGGGCGACCCTGCAACTGCTGCGCACCGCCCGGGCGGTCGCCGCCCTGGAGGGTCGCGACTACGTGCTCCCCGACGACCTGCAGGCCCTGGCGGTGCCGGTGCTCGCGCACCGGATCATCCCGACGGCCGACGCGCAGCTCGCCCGACGCACCACCGACGCGATCGTCTCCGAGCTGGTGCACCGCCTGCCGTTGCCACACGACAGGCAGCGCAACCCGTACGACACCCGCCCCGGCACCGGCACCGGCAACGGCCGCGCGCCCTACGAGCCGCGGAGGCCATGACGTGCGTGCCGGGCTACGCGGGCTGACCACCCGCGGGCGCTCCTTCCTCGCCGCCGCCATCGCGGCGGCGATCTCGGCCGCCATCCTGGGCGAGAAGGACCTGCTCCGGGTGGCTGTGCTGTTGGCCATCCTGCCGTTGCTGGCCGCGGCCTACGTCGGGCGCAGCCGCTACAAGCTGGCCTGCAACCGTTCACTGGACCCGCACCGGGTTCCGGTCGGCGCCAACTCCCGGGTGGTGCTGCGCCTGCAGAACCTCTCCCGGCTGCCGACCGGCACCCTGCTCCTGGAGGACCGGCTGCCCTACGCGCTGGGCAGCCGGCCCCGGGTGGTGTTGGAGCGGCTCGGCGCGCACCAGGCCACCTCCGTGGCGTACACCGTCCGTGCCGACGTTCGGGGTCGCTACGACGTGGGCCCGCTGGTGGTCCGGATGACCGACCCGTTCGGTCTCTGCGAGCTCACCAGGTCCTTCCCCAGCACCGACCACCTGACGGTCATCCCGCAGGTCACCGCACTGCCGTCGGTCCGGCTCCCCGGGGAGTACGCGGGCAGCGGCGACAGCCGGGCCCGCTCGGTGGCGGTGCACGGCGAGGACGACGCGGCGACCCGGGAATACCGGCGTGGCGACGACCTGCGCCGGGTGCACTGGAAGTCCACGGCACGCACCGGCGAGCTGATGGTGCGTCGCGAGGAGCAGCCGTGGGAGAGCCGGGCCACTGTCGTCCTGGACACCCGCGCGTACGGCCACCGCGGCGAGGGGCCGACGGCCAGTTTCGAGTGGTCCGTCTCCGCCGCCGCGAGCATCGCCGTCCACCTGCGCCAGGCCGGCTACAAGTTGCGCCTGGTCACCGGCTCGGGGGCGGATGTCGACGCCTCGGAGGCCGGCGGTGACGGGGCGCTGCTCGATCACCTCGCGGAGGTCCGACTGGATCAGCGCGCGGAGCTGACCGACCTCGTGCAACGGGTCCGCCAACGCGCCGACGGTGGTCTGATCATCGGGCTGTTCGGCACGGTGAGCGTGGCCGAGGCCGAGCTACTGGCCGGCCTGCGGGGCAACGGCGCCACCTGCGTCGGCTTCCTGCTGAACAGCTCCACCTGGCTCAGCCTGCCGGAGAAGGCCCGTGCCGAGGCGGAACGCGCGCACGCCGCCGCCGTCCTCGCCATGCTGCAGAGCGGTTGGCGGGTGGTCGGTGTCGACCACGGCGGCCGACTGCCCGCGCTGTGGCCGCAGGCCGGCCGGGGCTCCCAGGGCTTCGCGCTTCGCGCCGCACTGGCCGAGACGGTGGCCGGCGGCGTGCGATGAACGGAAGGTTCCCCTCATGATCGCCAGTCGGAACATCGGCCTGGTGGCGGCCACGGCCACCCTGCTGGCCGCCGCGCCGCTGTCGGCCATCTTCCAGAGCTGGACGTGGCTCATCCAGTCCGTCATCGCGGTCGCCGTGGTGGCCGGGGTGGCCGCGTTGACCCGCCTCGCCCGGGCCCCCCTGTGGGGTCAGGTGCTGGGCATGCTGGCCGGCCTGCTCCTTGCCCTGACCTGGTTGTTCCCCAGCGGCGCGGAGCTGCTCGCCGTCCTGCCCACGCCGGGCACGCTCGCGCACTTCAACGATCTGCTCGCCGGTTCCATGCAGGACATGCGCTCGTACGGCGTCGAGGTCCCCGACACCGACCCGCTGCTGTTCATCACCGTGCTCGGCGTCGGTGGGGTCGCCGTCCTGGTCGACGTACTGGCCGTCGGGTTGCGCCGACCCGCGCTGGCGGGGCTGCCGATGCTCGCCATCTACTCGGTGCCGGTCGCCGTCTACGTGGACAGCGTCCCCGCGGTGCCGTTCGTGGTGGGCGCCGCCGGTTACCTCTGGCTGCTGGTCACCGACAACGTGGACCGCGTACGCCGCTTCGGGCGCCGCTTCACCGGTGACGGCCGTGACGTCGACGTGTGGGAGGCCTCGCCGCTGGCGTCCGCCGGCCGCCGGCTCGCGGCGGTCGGGGTGGCTCTGGCGGTGATGCTGCCGCTGGCGGTGCCCGGCATGACCGGCGGGCTGCTCGACTCCCTCAGCCGGAGTTCGGGCAACGGCACCGGCAACGGCACCGGCTCGGGCGGCACATCGGGTCGGATCGACCTGTTCGCCTCGCTCGCCGGCCAGCTCAACCAGTCCCAGGTAGCCGATCTGGTCAAGGTCACCACGTCCGAACAGAGCCCGTTCTACCTGCGCTACGCGGTCGCCGACGAGCTGCGCCCGGGTGGTTTCCAGGCGCGCAGCCCGAGCGGTCGGCCCGCCAACCGGGACCTGCCGGACCCGGCCAAACCGGCCGATCGGGGCGTGCAGCAGACCACCTACCGGGCGACCGTCGAGGTCACCAAGAGCCTGAGCATGGGGCTGATGCCGGTGTACGCCGAGCCGGTGCGCACCGAGGACCTCAACGGCAACTGGCTCTACGACCCCAACCAGCAGGTCGTCTTCTCCAACCGGGAAAACTCCCGGGGCCGCAAGTACTCCTTCGACTACGTCCGCTCGACATACACTCCGGCGGTGCTGCGGGCCGCGCAGCCGCTCGGGGCCGACCTCCCGGTACGCCGGCAGCTGACCGCCACCCCCGAGCGGGTGCCGGAGGTGGAAGAGCTGGTCAAGGGGCTGGTCCAGGGCAAGCGCACCGACTACGACCGGGTGCTGGCCATCTACCAGCACTTCTCGGCGGACAACGGGTTCAGCTACCGGTTGAGCACCGAGAGCGGCAGCAGCGGGCAGGACATCGTCAACTTCCTGACCAACAAGGTCGGCTACTGCCAGCAGTACGCCGCCGGGATGGCCTGGCTGGTCCGCGCGGCCGGGATCCCAGCCCGTGTGGCCTTCGGCTTCACCAACGGCAGCAAGCGCGACGGTGACACCTTCACGCTGACCAACCTCAACCTGCACGCCTGGACCGAGGTCTTCTTCAACGGCCTCGGTTGGGTGCCCTTCGACGCCACCCCGGCGTCCGGGGTGCCCGGTTCCACCCGGTCGGCCTGGGCACCGGACACCGACGCACCGGATCCGACCACCCCGGGCACGGGTGTCACGGACGCCCCGACGGGCCCCGAGGCCTCAGCTGGGCCGGCCGGCCCGGACAACGCCGACCGGGACACCGACGAGGGGCTTGCCCTCGGCGGAACGACGCCCGACGAACAGCCGCCGACCTGGCCCTGGTGGGCGGCCGGCATGCTGGCCCTGCTGCTGCTCCTGGCGGTGCCTGCTCTGCGCCGGGTCGCGCTGCGGCGCCGACGCGGTGGCCGGGCGGCGAGCGCCACGGTGGCCGCCACCACCGTCGCCGACGGCACCGAGCCGGGGACCCGCCTGGTCACGGTCGCCGCGGACGCCAACCGCGCCCGCGCGGACGCGCACGCCGCCTGGTCGGAGCTGCTCGACACCCTGGTGGACTTCCGGGTTCCGGTCGACCTCACCGAGACGCCGAGGGCGACCGCGGACCGGCTCATCCGGGACACCCTCAGCGACGACACCGCCGCTGTGGAGTCGGCGCGGTTGCTCGGCAAGGCGGAGGAACGGGCCCGCTACGCGCGGGATCCGCTGACCGGTGAGCGGTTGCTGCCGGCGCTGCGCACGGTCCGCGGGGCGCTCGCCGCACGGGCGGACCGACGGACCCGCATCTTCGCCGCCGTGTTGCCGCCGTCGGTGCTGCTGCGGTGGAGGACCGGCATGGCGGACACGTCCGGTCGAATGGCGGCGCTGACCGGGCGGACCCGGTACCGACTGCTGCGCTGGAACCCACGACGGCTGATGGCCGACCGGGCGGCGCGCTGAACAACGCAGGTCCAGGTGTGGGGCGGCGGTCGGTGGACCGCCGCCCCACTCTGCATCAGTCGCCACCGCCCAGCGCCCCCGGCGCGGGTCACCCCGCCCCGCCACCCGCGTCGGTCCCCCGTCGCCCGTCGACCCGTGGGCCAACGAGCCAGCGAGCCAGCGAGCCAGCGAGCCAGCGAGCCAGCGAGCCATGATCAGTTGATGGTCAGTAGTTGCAAACGGCTTCCCGCAACTACTGACCATCAAGTGATCACGGAATGCGGAGCACGATCATGGGGAAAGGGGGCCGCAAGGCTGCCGTGGGCTGGGTCAGCGTTTCCGGGAGAGCCGGCGCTCGCGCCCGGGGAGACACGAGAGAGACCGGCGGAAAGGGGACCGCCAGAAGGAAGACCGCGGGAAGGAAGACCGCGGGAAGGAAGACCGCGGGAAGGAAGACCGCGGGAAGGAAGACCGCGGGAAGGAAGACCGCGGGAAGGAAGACCGCGGGAAGGAAGACCGCGGGAAGGAAGATCACCGGCAAGGAAGCCGCCGGATAGGAGGCGGCACGCAGAGGGGCGCGCGGATGCCACTGAGGTCGCCGGCGGGAATGCCCGGCGACCCACTCGTCGCGACGTACGGCCGCCTCAGCGGCGTACGTCCCGCCTCAGGGGCGGGACTGGCCTACCGGTGTCCCTCCGGGCGCTGCCGCCACCTGTCCTCCATGCGGTCCAGGAGTGACGACTTGCGACCGGATCGGCCACCGCGGGGGCGACGACGACTCGTCGTGCCGCCCACCACGTGCAGGTCAGGTGATTGTGCCCGCCGGTGCGACTGGTACGCGAACGCGGCCGACGCCAGCATGACGACGAAGCCCGCCACCGCCAGCGGTGGAGTCTTGATCACCGCGCCATAGACCAGTAGAGCCAAGCCAGCGATGATGACGCCGGCGGCGACGAGCAGGCGACGCCGCGCATGGAAGCGCGGATCGCTGGCGCGCACGGCCGAGGCGAATTTGGGGTCCTCGGCAAGCGACTGCTCGATCTGCTCGAACAGCCGCTGCTCGTGCTCCGAGAGCGGCACGGCACTCCTCCCCGGTCACGTTGGTCGGGCCCATTCGGGCCGACAGACCGTGGCAGCCATCCGGCTGCTTACCCGCAAGTCTACGAGGGGGCTCGCGCGTCGGAAAGCGGGACGACCTACGGGTGGGGTGGATTTTCGTTTCGACGGCTGTCACGGTCGCCCATCAGACTGGCCGGACCTATGACGGACCGCCCGAAACGGGCAGCAGCGGCGTCCACGGCAGCTTCCGCTTCGCGCCAACCATGCTCGGGCGCGCCGAGGGTGAGCTGCCGGGGAGCGCCCTGCGCCGGGGCGAGCCCTTCGACCCGGACGCCGACGAGTCGGATCCGCTCACCCGGGTCCAAAACGGTGTAGAGCGCCCAAACCGTGTCGAACATCTCGCGGGCGGTGTCGGTGGGCACGTCGAGGGTGCGAGAGCGGCTCACGGTGCGGAAGTCGGCCAGCCGGACCTTGAGGGCGACGGTGCGCCCAACCTGCCCGGAGCCTCGCAGCCGGACGCCGACCTTCGCGCTGAGCGCGAGCAGCGCGCGGCGGATCTCCAGTGGGTCGGCCACGTCGACGTCGAAGGTCACCTCGGCGCCGATCGACTTGTCGACGTGCTCCGGGCTGACCCCGCGCGGGTCCCGTCCCCAGGCCAACTCGTGCAGGTGTGCCGCCGAGGCGGCGCCGACCGCCCGACGGATCATGCCCACCGGCGCCTCGGCGAGATCGCCGACGGTGGTCAGGCCGAGCCGGCGCAGCGACTCCGCGGCGCGCTCCCCCACCCCCCACAGCGCGTCCACCGGCAACGGGTGCAGGAAGTCGAGCACCTGCCCCGGGGGCACCACCAGCAACCCGTCCGGCTTGGCCCGGGTGGAGCCCAGCTTGGCCACGAACTTGCTCGGCGCCACCCCGACCGAGCAGGTCAGCGCCTGCTCGGTCGCGACCCGACGGCGGATCAGCCGGGCGATGGTGGCCGGGGAGCCGAAGAGCCGGCGGGCGCCGGTCACGTCGAGGAACGCCTCGTCGAGGGACAACGGCTCGACCAGCGGGGTGACGTCGCGGAAGATCTGCATGACCGCCCGGGAGGCCTCGGTGTAGGCGGTGAAGTCAGGTGGCAGGTAGACGGCGTGCGGGCACCGGGCTCGGGCCTGACTGGTCGGCATCGCGCTGCGCACGCCGTACCGGCGGGCCTCGTAGCTGGCCGAGCTGACCACCCCGCGTGGCCCGACGCCGCCGACGACCACCGGCCGGCCGCGCAGCTCGGGTCGGCGGCGCACCTCGACGGCGGCGAAGAACGCATCCATGTCGACGTGCAGGATCGGGCTGCCGGAGTCGTCGGCGTCCGGCCCGAAGCGCGGATCGTCGTCGCCCCGGGGCAACGACTGGCTGCGGCCCATCCCGGCAGGTTAACCCGGAGGTACGACACCACCAGTCACCGGCGGGCCGCACCGGTACGCCGGTCAGCCGCGGACGACCAGCAGGGGCACAGTCAGCTCGGCCGCGGTGTCCGACCCGTGGTACGCCACCAGCTTCGACGCCATCGGCCGCTCGGTGCGGCTGGCCATGACCGCGTACGTGTCGTTGCAGGTCACCACCACGTCGCCGATCCGCCCCAGGTGTTCCTCGGGCACCGGACCGAACCAGCCGGTGGCCACCACCTCGTCGCGGGTGCGTACCCGCGCCGCGTCGCCCAGCACCTCGGACCAGGCGGCCCGCACGTCGTCGACCGCGCCCTCCTCGACGTGCAGGTAGCGCACCCGGGCCTCACCGGCCACCACCCGCACCCCGGCGCGCAGCCGTGGGTCGGTGTCCAGGTCGAAGCGGTGGTCGGCGGGAATGTCGAGCTGGCCGTGATCGGCGGTCACCAGCAGTGCCGCGTCCGACGGCAGCCCGTCGACCAACCGGGCGATCAGGGCGTCCACCTCGGTGGCGGCGACCCGCCAGGGTGCTGAGTCGACGCCGCTGAGGTGGCCGTGCCGGTCCAGGTCGGCGTGGTAGCCGGAGACCAGGGTCGGGCCCGGGCCGGCGGCCAGCGCGGCCAGCATGGCGGCGGCCACCGCGTCCCCACCGGCGGCGCCCCGGAAGTCGCCGCCCCGGTTGGCGGCGAGGGTCAGCCCACTGCCGCCGAACTCCGGCCGGCTCACCACTGTCACCGTCACACCGGCGGCGCGGGCCCGTTCCAGCTGGGTGGGCACCGGCTGCCAGTGCAGCGGCGACGGGTCCGCGGCCCAGTCGGTGTGGGTGAGCACCCGGTCGGTGCCGGGCACCCGCACGGTGAAGCCGAGCACCCCGTGCGCGCCCGGCGCGACGCCGGTGCCGAGCGTCACCAGGCTGGTCGGTGTGGTGGACGGGAAACCGGCGATGATCGGCCGGGCCACCGTGGCGGCGAGCCCGGCGAGGGTCGGCGCGTACGGGGCGGCGGTCGGCAGCTGGTACCAGCCGAGCCCGTCGACCAGGAGCACGGCGATCCGGCGTACCCCGGCCAACGCGGGGACGAGCGCGAGCGGGTCGGCCGAGCCGGGAACGCCCAGCACGGCGAGCGCGCTGGGCAGCACGTCGGCGAGACGGCCGCCGCCGTGGTGAGGCCCGAGGACCGTCAGCGGCGCCTCAGGTGGCGTGTCGCTCATGCCGGCCGGCGGGCGAAGAGGTGCAGTTGGGCGGCCAGGTCCCGGTACGGAGGTTGGGCGGCCAGCGCGCGTTCCAACTCGACCAGGGCGGCGGACTGCCCGTCGGCGACCGCGGCCGGCAGCAGGTCGGCGAGCACGCGTACCCCGTGGATCTCCTCGACCACGAGACCGGCGGCGCCGAGCAGCGCGGCGGCGCCCGGGGCGTCGTAGCGTCGGCGCAGCGTGTCCCGTGGTCCGGCGGTGCCGGCCGGGTCGGCGGCCAGCGCGGTCGCGACGTCGAGGTGGCCGTTCATCGCGCGGCCCAGCACGGCGGCGGCCCGCCCGGCCACGAGCACACTGGCCGCGCCGCCCGGACGCAGCGCGGTGGCCAACGCGGTCACCACCGGTGCCGGGTCGTCGACCACCTCCAGCACGGAGTGGCAGAGGACCAGGTCGACGCCGGCCGGCTCGACCAGCCCGGCGAGGGCGTCGCCGTCGCCCTGCACGGCGGCGATCCGGTCGGCCACGCCGGCCTCGGCGGCCCGGCGGGTGAGCGCGGCGAGCGCGTCGGGGCTGGCGTCGACCACTGTGACGCGGTGCCCGGCGCGGGCCAGCGGAACGGCGAAACCGCCGGTGCCGCCACCCACGTCCAGCACGGTCAGCTCGACGTCGCCGCGCCGGTCCAGCTCGGCGCGGAGCACCGACCAGATCACGGCGGTACGGGGGGTCAGCGGCGGCCCGGTGAACCGGCCTCGGGTCTGCTCCACCCGGTCGAGCCTAGTCACCTGGTCCATCCTCGCTGCGGACGTGTGGCGGGTGCACCCGCCACACGTCCGGTCGGGTGTGCGGTGCCAGGGTCGGTCAGGACTCGGTGCCTTCGGCCTCGTCCTCCGCCTGGGACCGGCGCTCGTTGGCCACCGGGCCGTTGGTCACCTCGTACTCCCGGGGGTCGGCGAGGTGCGACGGCACCCAACCGGCACCCAGCCGGGTCCGCCGAGCGTTGGCGATTCCACCGGTGTACGCGTGATTGCCCGTCACTTGTCATTCCCCCTCACGGATCACGGGCGGCTCTGCCCGCTCGTGACGAGTCTCCCGCCCAACGACCCGGGAAACCGTAATGTGGATCACTCTCTCAGCGGAAGTCACGGGAGGCGGGGCTGACCGGCGGCTCGATGGCGTCCAGTCGGTCGGCGACCAGATTGGTCACCCCCTCGTTCCGCTGCAACCGCCCCCGGACCACCAGCGCGGCGCTGGTGCGGGCCACCCGCCGGTAGCGCTGCCACAACCCCGGCGAACAGGTGACGTTGAGCATCCCGGTCTCGTCCTCCAGGTTGAGGAAGGTGACCCCGCCCGCGGTCGCCGGACGTTGCCGGTGGGTGACGATGCCACCGACCCGGATCCGCTGGCCGGGCTCCACCCGGCCGAGCCGGGCGATCGGCACCGCGCCGAGCACGTCGAGCTGACCCCGGATGAACCGGGCGGGATGGCTCTCCGGCGACAGCCCGGTGGCCCACACGTCGGCGACCAGCCGGTCCACCGCCTCCATCCCGGGCAGCGTGGGCGCCGCCGCGCCGGTCACCGTGCCGGGTAGCCGTCCCGGCCGGTCCTGGGCGGCCGCGCCGGCGGCCCACAGCGCCTGCCGCCGGGTCAGCCCGAAACAGGCGAAGGCGTCCGCGGTGGCCAACGCCTCCAGTTGCGCGGCGGTGAGACCGACCCGCCGGGCCAGGTCAGGCATGTCCCGGTACGGCCCACCGACCGCCCGTTCGGCCTCGATCCGCTCGGCCACGTCGGCGCCGAGGGTCCGTACGCTGGACAGGCCGAGCCGGACCGCCGGGCCGCCCAACCCCCAGGCGTGCGGCGGCTCCCCCGGCCCGCTGCCCCACCGGGTGTCCGGGGTGGACTCCAGCACCGCCAACGCCGCACTGGCGTTGATGTCCGGGCGACGAACCTCCACCCCGTGCCGGCGGGCGTCGTCGACCAGGGTCTGTGGGGAGTAGAAACCCATCGGCTGGGCGTTGAGCAGCGCGGCCAGGAACGGCGCCGGGTGGTAACGCTTGAGCCAGGAACTGGCGTAGACCAGGTAGGCGAAGCTCATCGCGTGGCTCTCCGGGAAGCCGTAACTGGCGAACGCGGTGAGCTTGCGGTAGACGTCGTCGGCCAACTCACCGGTGATGCCCCGCTCGGCCATCCCGGCGTAGAGCCGGTCGGCGATACGGGTCATCCGCTCGACCGACCGTTTGGCGCCCATCGCCCGGCGCAACTGGTCGGCCTCTGCCGCGTCGAAGCCGGCCAGGTCGATGGCGAGCTGCATCAACTGCTCCTGGAACAGCGGCACACCCAGGGTCTTCTCCAGGGCGTTGCGCATCAGCGGGTGCGCGAAGGTCACCGGCTCCTGGCCGTTCTTGCGCCGGATGAACGGGTGCACCGAACCGCCCTGGATCGGGCCGGGCCGGATCAACGCCACCTCGACCACCAGGTCGTAGAACTCGCGGGGCTTGAGCCGGGGCAGGGTGGCCATCTGGGCGCGGCTCTCCACCTGGAACACCCCGACCGAGTCGGCCCGGCAGAGCATGTCGTAGACCTCCGGGTCGTCCAGCGTCATGTCACCCAGGTCGAGGCTCTGGCCGATCATGTCGTAGCCGTAGTGCAGGGCGGAGAGCATGCCCAGCCCGAGCAGGTCGAACTTGACCAGGCCGACCGCCGCGCAGTCGTCCTTGTCCCACTGCAGGACGCTGCGCCCGGGCATCCGCCCCCACTCCACCGGGCAGACCTCGATCACCGGCCGGTCGCAAATCACCATGCCGCCGGAGTGGATGCCCAGGTGCCGTGGGAACGTCTGCAACTCGTTGGCGTACTCCACCACCTGCTCCGGGATGTTCTCCACGTCGACAGTGGCGACCGAGCCCCACCTGTCGATCTGCTTGCTCCAGGCGTCCTGCTGCCCCGGCGAGTAGCCGAACGCCTTGGCCACGTCGCGCACCGCCGACCGGGGCCGGTAGGAGATGACGTTGGCGACCTGGGCGGCATGTTCCCGGCCGTAGCGGGTGTAGACGTGCTGGATCACCTCCTCCCGACGGTCGGACTCGATGTCCACGTCGATGTCCGGTGGGCCGTCGCGTTCCGGGGCGAGGAACCGCTCGAATAGCAGCCGGTGCCGGACCGCGTCCACATTGGTGATCCGCAACGCGTAGCAGACCGCCGAGTTGGCCGCCGAACCCCGACCCTGGCAGTAGATGTCCTGCTCACGGCAGAACGTGACGATGTCGTAGACCACCAGGAAGTAGCCGGGGAAGCCCAACTCCTCGATCATGTTCAACTCGTGGTCGAGTTGCGCGTACGCCGTCGGGTGCGCCTGCGGCGGCCCGTAGCGCTCCCGTGCCCCGTCGGCGGTCAGCTTCCGCAGCCAGCTCATCTCCGTGTGCCCCGGTGGCACCGGGTACGCCGGCAACTGCGGCGCGACGAGCTGGAGGTCGAAGGCCAACTCGGCGCCGAACTCGGCGGCCCGCGCCACCGCACCCGGGTACGCGGCGAACCGGGCCGCCATCTCCGCGCCGCTGCGCAGGTGGGCGGTGGCCGCCGCGGGCAGCCAGCCGTCGATCTCGTCCAGGCTGCGTCGGGCCCGGACGGCGGCGACGGTGGTGGCCAGCCGACGCCGGCCAGGCGTGGCGTAGTGCACGTTGTTGCTGGCCACCGTCGGCAGCCCGGCCGCGGTGGCCAGGTCGGCGAGCGCGTCGTTGCGGTCGGCGTCGACAGGATGGCCGTGGTCGGTCAGCTCCACCGCCACCGTCTCCGCACCAAAGAGCGCGGTCAGCCGGTCCAGCTCGCGGGCCGCCGCGTCCACCCCCTCGGTGAGCAGCGCGCCCGGCACGTGCCCCTTGCGGCAACCGGTCAGCACCAGCACGTGATCGCGTAGCTCGTCGGCGACCTCCTCCAACTCTCCGTAGACCGGGCGGCCCTTCTCCCCGCCGCGCAGTTGGGCGCGGGCGATGGTGGTGGCCAGCCGGGCGTACCCCTCATGGCCGTGCGCGAGCACCAGCAGGTGCGCGCCGTGCGGGTCGGGTTCGCCGTTCTGCGGGCCGGGCAGCCCGAGGGACAGCTCCGCGCCGAAGATGGTCGGCAGGCCCAGCGTGCGGGCCGCCTCGGCGAAGCGGACCACCCCGTAGAAGCCGTCGTGGTCGGTGACAGCGAGCGCGGTGAGCCCCAGCCGGGCCGCCTCCTCAGCCAACTCCTCGGGATGGCTGGCACCGTCGAGGAAGCTGAAGTTGGTGTGCGCGTGCAGCTCCGCGTAGGGCACCACCCCGTCGGGGCGGGTCAGCTCCGGTGGCTGGTACCGCTCACGGTGGCGGCTCCAGGCCGGGGAGTCTCCCCCGTCGGCGTCCACGGCGAGCGGGTCCACCACGTGCAGGTGCCGCTCGTCGCGCGACCGCCCGCCGCCGGAACCGCCGGAACCGCCCGACCCGCCGTCGCCCCGCCCGGAGCTGCCACTGCCCCGCCCGGAGAGCACCCGTTCCAGCTCCGACCAGGGCATCTTCGGGTTGTGGAAGCTCATTCCCGCACCCTCACCCTGATCGACTCGACCTCCGCGAAGTCGGGCTGTCCGGGTCGGCGGGACACCCCGACTTTCGGAATACCGAGTCGATCAAGCCCGGCTGGACGCTCAGTCATAGATCGCCTCCACCAACCACTGCCCGCCCTCGACGGCGAGCAGCAGGGCGGTGCCGTCGGCCAGGCAGACCTGGAACCGTGCCCGCCGCCGAGCCTCGGCCGGAGCCCACCACCGCTCGTCCACCGGCCACGGGCCGACCCAGCCGACGATCTCCGCCGGCCGGCCGGTGCCGACCACCAGCCGGGCGGGCGGAGCGCTCACCGCCAGCCGCGCGCTGATCACCACCGCCTCACCAGCGGCGTCGTGCACGGTCGCGGCGAGCGGGCTGGGCAGCACCACAGCCGGCGCGGGCGCCGGCAGCCGGCCGGGCCACGGTGGAACCCCGCCGGCACTGTGGTCGGCAGGCCGACCGGCACTGACGGCCCGGCCGCCGCCACTGGCGATCGGCTCGCCGGACAGCGGTGCCCGGCCGGGACGCGCGATCGGCGCACCGGACAACGGCGCCGGACCGGGACGCGCGATCGGCTCGTCGGACAGCAGTGCCGGGCCGGGACGTGCGGTCGGCTCGCCGGACAGCGGTGCCGGGCCAGGACGCGCGATCGGCTCGCCAGGCAACGGCGCCGGACCGGGACGCGCGATCGGCTCGCCGGGCAACGGTGCCGGACCGGGACGCGTGGGGAGGCGTTCGTCGCCCCACGGCACCAGTCGCACCTGGTCGGCCGGGGAGCGACCACCGCCGAGCACCGCGGTGACCACCGCTTCCGGGCCGAGGATGCCCTGCACCCGGCTCAGCGCCCGGTGCGCCCGTTCCCGCTCCTCGCCGGTCTCCCCCCACAGGCCGGCCTGCAGACCGGCCTGGGCGATCACCCCGTCCGGGATCAGTCGCAGCCGGATGATGCCGGCCGTCGGTCGGGCCGGTCGGGCGCCGGTGCGGCCACTGCTGCCGGAGAGCCACCCGTCGAGCTGCCAGCGCACCCGGTCGGCGATGGCCGCGGCGGTGAGCAGGCCGTCGTGCCGCCACACCCGGTGCAGCTCCTGCCCGTGCTCGGTGACCGCCTCGATGCCGAGCCGGGTGCAGGCCAGCCCGTGCCCGGCCAGCCGCTCATGCAACTGCTCAGCCAACGCCCGGGCCACGAACGCGGCCACGTCGACCCGGTCGATCGGCTCGTCCTGCTCGGCGGTCACCGTCAGGTCGGCCGGCGGCTGCCGGACGGCGAGTGGGCGGTGGTCCCGCCCGGCGGCCAGCCGATGGGCCAGCGCACCGTCGAACCCGAACCGGGCCAGCACGTCGCCAGCCGGCAGCGCGGCGAAGTCGCCGAGACTGCGCACACCGAGTCGCCGCAGCAGGTCGGCCAGCGCCGAGCGGCCGAGCGCCTCGACCGGCAACCCGGCCAGGAACTCCGGTGTCCCACCCGGTGGCACCACCCGACCGGAGCGAGCGGCCAACCCGGCCGCGAACACCCCGTCGGCGATGCCGACCTGGCTCTCCACCAGGCACGACTGGGCGACGTGCTCGATGATCCGCTCGGCGGCCGCCTCCTCGCCACCGAGGTAACGGCTCGGCCCGCGGGCGGCCACCGCGCAGGCGCCCGGACGGACCACCTCGACGCCGGCGACCAGCTCCTCCACTGCGGCGACCACCGGCTCGAATGCCCGGGCGTCCCGACCCGGGTCGTAATCCACGACGGTGAGCTGCGGGCAGCGACCCTGCGCCTCCCGTTTGCGCAGCCCTCGGCGCACTCCCTCGGCGCGGGCCCGCTCGGAGCAGGCGACCACCCGGTTGGCGTGCAGCACGGCGACCGGGCCGGTGGCCGGCACCCCGTCGACGATCTCGGCGGCGAGCACCGGCCAGTCCGGGCACCACAGCAGCAGGGTCCGTGCCGGCGTGCCGGTCACTCCCGACCGACCAGGGCGAGCGGCGCGGCCGGACGGCCCACTGTCGACGGCATCACACGCGGGATCACCCGGGTCAGCTCGTCGCCCGGCAGCCAGACCTTGATCTCCTTTGGTCGGGCAGCCGCCCCGCGCCCGCGCGCCGAGACGGTGACCTCCCGGCGGCGCAACCGCCCCCGGCCATGCCCGAGCCCTTCCCAGACTCCACGGACCACCTGCAACGTCACGTCCGCGCCGTCCCACCGGCCGTACGGGACGAGCACACTGCCGCGCTGCCGCGCCCGGGCGGCCAACCGGGTGGCGACCGAGGCGGAGACCGCTGCCGGCACGGTGGTGACCACGACGTCCACGCCGTCGATCAGCGCGGCGACCACTGTGGCCCACTCGGGGCCGGGATTCGGCACCAGGGCCAGCCGGTCCAGGGCGATGCCCAGCTCGGCGGCCGCGCCCGCACCGAACGTCGGCACACCGACCACGGCGCACCACGAGCCGGCCCGGGAGGCCTCGGCGAGCAGAGCCAACATCAGCGAGGTGCCACCGCTGCGCCGGGGCTGGCCGGCGGCAACCGCGATGGTGCTGCCCCGGCGCAGGCCTCGGTTGGGCAGCAGACCGGTCAGCTCGGGCACCACCGGCAGCACCCGGTGCCCGCCGGCCTGGTCGGGCGCGCTCGCCGGGCGCACCAGATCGGCCAGTGCGGCGGAACCGACCACCATGCGGCCCGCCATTGGACCAACTCCCCCGTCGTTGCTGTTGATCAGATCAGGACCGGCACGCCGTGCCACCGGCCGCCCGGCTCCCCCCGCGGGGCGGTCGGTGGCACGGCGGGATCAGGCGGCGAGGCCGTCCAGGGCCGGTTGGTGGGCAACGCCGAGTGCGGTCTCCACCACCGTGACGAACTGTTCGGCGGCACGGAGCAGATCGTCGGCCTCCCGGGCGCTGACCACCCGGGGGATGCCGGCCTCGGCGGCGGCGCGCTTGCTGGCGCCGGCGGCGAAGAACCGGGACCACTCGTCGAGCTCCGGAGCGACGGCGCAGAGGAGGACCCAGACGCTGGTGATCCGGTTGCGTCGGCTCGGCGCGGGTCGGGCACGCGCGGCGAGCAGGGCGGCCGCCGCGCGCAGCGCCGCCAGGTGGGCAGCCGCATAACGCAGACCGTCAGGTCGGGTCTGGCCGGCCTCGACCAGCCCACGCCGGGCCAACGTGAGCAGCTGGGCGGGGGTGCGGTGCGGCAGCACGTGCGCCGGCACCGTCGGTGCCTGAGCCGAGTTGGTCGGCATGGATGTCTCCTCCACATGGCCGAGGCGTCGCCCCGGCGCGCTGATGCCGCCGACGAGACGCCGAGGTCGAGTGGTGCGGAGGAAGACGCACCGGGTGTGGCCGGCCGGGTGTGGATGCTTCCCCACACCACACCCGGCCGGCGTACCGGCGGGTTCGTCGCCCGCCGCCCGGGGGTCGTGGGCGGCGAGCGACGATCCTGCCTGTCGGGACCAGGCTCGCGACTGCCCGGAAACCCAGGTGCGGCCCGCGGAGCCACACCGCCCGGAGCTGGCGCCGCGAAACGCCGCGCTCCGGCTGGTTGGAACGGGCGTTCGAGGCAATCGAACACTCGTTCTAACTGCTCCTGACAGTACACCTCCCCTCCGACGAAAATGCAACGTGTGACGCGCCAGGCGTGCGTACCGAGCGCGGCGGCTCAGCTCGGGGTCGGATAGTCGGGCGGGCCGGCGGCCGGGACGAGGAACGGGCCGGGGTCGCCCCACGCTGCCAGCGCATCGCGTAGTCGCGCAGCCGCTCCGGCGAGATCGACGAGGAAGATCCGTACAACATCAGGAATGTTGCTGCCTCCCGCGCGCCGGAGACAGCAACACCAGGGAAGTTGCGCGGATCTTGGCGCGAAGGTCGGTCATTCACCACGAACGGGACCTGTCGGGCTGGGTCCGATGGGACGGGATGGAACGTGGTCGGCTGAACCCGTCGCCGACTGACCGGGAAGAATGGCGACATGCAGCCACACCCGAACGTACGAGCGGTGCAGGACGCGCTCACCGCCGTCGGCGCGCTCGACGGCACCGGTGAGCCCAGCACGGTCCGCCTGCTTCCCGACGCGGTGCACACCGCCTCGGCGGCCGCCGAGGCGCTCGGCGTCGAGGTAGGCCAGATCGCCAACTCACTGATCTTCGACGCGGACGACGCGCCGCTGCTCGTGCTCACCTCCGGCGCGCACCGGGTCGACACCGCCAGCCTGGCGGCGTCGCTCGGCGTCACCCGGCTGCGCCGCGCCACCCCGGAGTTCGTCCGGACACACACCGGGCAGCCGATCGGCGGTGTCGCCCCACTCGGGCACCCGCACCCGCTGCGCACCCTGGTGGACACGGCGCTGACGGCGTACCCCGAGATATGGGCCGCGGGTGGCGTACCGCAGGCGGTCTTCCCGACCACCTACACCGAGCTGCTGCGGGTCACCGCCGGCAGCCCGGCCGAGGTGGCGTGAACGCCGCACCGGAGCTCGTCACGCTGCACGTGTGGCGGACCTCCCGCGCCGCGCTGCCCCGGGCGCTGACCCGGATGGCGGTGGACCCACGCCGGTTGCGCTCCCTCCCGGGCGTTCGGTTCGGCAAGCTGCTGGGCACCGGGACCGGCACCGGATTCGGGCCGGGGGACGCCGACCTGACCCGGTGGGCGGCGCTGACCGTCTGGGACTCCCCCGCAGCGGCGGCCGGCTTCGACGACTCGGCGGTCGGGCGTGCCTGGGCGCGCATCGCCCACGCCTCCGCCCGGGTGGACCTGCGCCCGCTGACCAGCCGAGGCGAGTGGTCCGGTCAGCGGCCGTTCGGTGACCCGCCGGGTGGCCGGGTCACCGGCCCGGTGCTGGCGCTGACCCGGGCTCGGCTGCGGGTCCGCCGGGCAGCCACCTTCTGGCGGGCGATCCCCCCGGTGGCCGCCGCCCTGCGCGACGCGCCCGGGCTGTTGGCCCGGTTCGGGGTCGGGGAGGCGCCCTTGGGTTGGCAGGGCACGGTGAGCGTGTGGCGCGACCCGACGGACCTGGTGGCGTTCGCGTACCGTCACCCGGAGCACCGGGCGGCGATCATGCGAACCCCCACCGAGGGCTGGTACGCCGAGGAGTTGTTCGCCCGGTTCGAGGTGCGCGACGTGGTCGGCGACCGGTCGGTGCTCGGATGGGTCGCCGACGGTGGCCCGGAAACAGTGAAGGGTGGACGGGCATGAGGTTGGTGCGCTGGACGCCGGACGATCTCGTCCGGCGGCTGGACGACGTGGTGACCGTCTACGGCGAGGCGATGGGATACCGCACCGACCTGCTGGAGGCCCGGCGCGGTTACATCGCCACCCACGTCCGCCGGCCGGGTTTCCGGGCGGTCGCCAGCCTGACCAGTGAGGGTCACCTCGCCGGCTTCGGTTACGGCTACCTGGGCGCCTCCGGTCAGTGGTGGCACGACCAGGTGCACCGGGCACTGGACGCCCCGACCCGCCAGCGCTGGCTCACCCACTGCTTCGAGGTGGTCGAGCTGCACGTCCGGCCACCGGCGCAGGGGCACGGTCTGGGCGCCGGCCAACTGCGCGCGCTGCTCGGCATGGCCGAGGGTGACACCACGCTGCTGTCCACCCCGGAGGCCGACGAGCAGACCTCACGGGCCTGGCGGTTGTACCGGCGCTTCGGTTTCGTCGACGTGCTGCGCAACTTCCACTTCCCCGGCGACGAGCGGCCGTTCGGCGTACTCGGTCGGGACCTGCCCCTCGAACCACCGGCGTCATGACCCGACGGATCTCCTGGGCGCTGCTCGCCATCCTGGTGCTCGCCCAGATCTGCTACCCGCTCACCACCGGCGCCACCAGGGCCGGGCTCACCGTGGCCACCGTCGTGCTCGGGTGGCTGCTCTCGGTCGGCCACGCGCTGCTCAGCCGGGGCCCTCGGGTGGCGGCGGCGCTGGTCGCGGTGGCCACCGGCGGCGGGTTCGCGATCGAGGCGATCGGGGTGGCCACCGGGGTGCCGTTCGGCAGCTACGACTACTCCGGCGAGCTGGGCCCCAAACTGGCCGGAGTGCCGCTGATCATTCCGCTGGCCTGGACCTGGATGGCCTGGCCGGCCTGGCTGGCGGCGGTCCGGCTGACCGGCGGCAGCGCGTCGCGGGCCGGTGACAGCGGTGCGACGGCCGGCGGCTGCACATCGGGGACAGGCCGCGGCGGGTCGGCGGTCGGGCTGTGGGTACGACGGATCGCGCTGGCCACCGTGGGGCTGGCCGCCTGGGATCTCTTCCTCGATCCGCAGATGGTGGCCGAGGGCTACTGGGTCTGGCGGGACGCCACCCCGGCGTTGCCCGGCCTGCCCGGCATCCCGGTCAGCAACTACCTGGGCTGGCTGCTCTTCGCGGTGCTGATGATGAGCGCGCTGCGCCCGCTGGCCGGGCCGGCCGCCGAGCACACCGACCGGCGGGATCACCCGATGGTCGCGCTCTACCTGTGGACGTACTTCTCCAGCATCCTGGCCCACGCCGTCTTCCTCGACCTGCCCGCCTCGGCGCTCTGGGGCGCCGCCGGCATGTCGGTGACAGCCGTACCGCTGGCGGTGACCCTGCTGCGTGCCCGGCGGGCTCGCGACACCCGCCGGGAGGACCACCAGCCGCACCGGCCCGGCGTCGACGCGACCCGATGACCGTCCTGCTCGCCCTGGTCATCGCCATCGCCGCGTTGACCGGGCACACCTGGCTCAACGCCACCCGCTGGCTGCGCAGGCCCACCGACCAGCCCGACGAGGTCGACGAGCGGGTCGCCGTGCTGCTGCCGCTGCGCGACGAGGCCAACCGGGTCACGCCCTGCCTGCGCGCCCTGCTCGACCAACGCGGCGTACCCGGGCTGCGCGTCGTGGTCCTCGACGACGGGTCCACCGACGGCACCGCCGACGTGGTCCGCGCGGTGGCCGGCGACGACCCCCGGGTGACGCTTCTCACCGGGATCGCCCCACCGCCGGGCTGGCTGGGCAAACCGCACGCCTGCTGGCAACTGGCCACCCGCGCCGACCCGGACGCCACCGCGCTGGTCTTCGTCGACGCCGACGTGGTGCTCGCCCCGCACGCCGTGGCCGCGGCCGTCACCGAGCTGCGTGCCGCCCGCGCGACGCTGCTGTCGCCGTACCCCCGGATCGTGGTGGCGACGGCGGCCGACCGGCTGGTGCAGCCGCTGCTGCAGTGGCTCTGGCTGACCTTCCTGCCGCTGCGCGCGATGGAGCGCTCGTCGCGGCCGTCGCTGGCCGCGGCGGGCGGCCAGTTCCTGGTGCTGGACCGGGCCGGCTACACGGCCGCCGGCGGGCACGTCGCGGTCGCCGACAAGATCCTGGAGGACGTCGAGCTGGCCCGGGCGGTCAAGCGGTCCGGTGGGCGGATCGCCCTGGCCGACGGCTCCCGGCTGGCCACCTGCCGGATGTACGACGACTGGCCGCAGCTACGCGACGGGTACTCGAAGTCGCTCTGGGCGTCGTTCGGGCACCCGGGAGCGGCAGCGGCCGTGGTGGCGTCGCTGCTGCTGCTCTACACCGCACCGCCGCTGATCGCGCTGGCCGGTGTGGCGACCGGCGCGCCGGGGGTGGTCGCCGCGGGCCTGGCCGGCTATCTGCTCGGGGTGGCCGGGCGGGTGTTCACAGCCCGGGCGACGGGGGGCCGGTGGTGGCCCGACGCGCTCGCACACCCCGTGTCGGTCGTGGTCCTCGGTTGGCTGACCCTGCGGTCGTACCATCTGCGAAAGCGACGCCGCCTGACCTGGCGGGGTCGCCCGGTCAGCTAGGAGGACGCGGAATGGCGCGGATCGTGGTCGTCGGCGCCGGGGTGGGTGGCCTCGCCACCGCCGCCCGGCTGGCCGCCACCGGGCACCAGGTGACCGTCTTCGAACGGGCCGGCACGGTCGGCGGCAAGCTCGGCCGGTACACGCACGACACCTCGGCCGGGTCGTTCCACTTCGACACCGGGCCGAGCCTGCTCACCCTGCCCGAGGTCTTCCACGACCTGTTCGAGGCGACCGGGGCGAAGCTCGACGAATACCTGGACCTGGTTCCGCTGGACCCGATCGTCCGGCACGTCTTCCCCGGCAGCGGCCCGGCACTGGATTCGTGCGCCGACCCGGTGGAGTTCGCCACCCGGATCGGTGCCGCCTTGGGCGACCGGGCGGCAGCCGACTGGCAGCGGCTGTGGCGTCGGGCCGCGCGGGTGTGGAACGCCTCCTCGCGGGACATCCTGCGTCGTACCGTCGACTCCCCCCGCGACCTCGCGTCGCTGGCCTGGCGGGTCGGTGACCTGGCCGCCATCGCCCCGGGCCGCACCCTGCGTGGCCTGGGCCGCCGGCACCTGTCCGACCCGCGGCTGCGGATGATGCTGGACCGGTACGCCACCTACACCGGCGCCGACCCGCGGCGGGCGCCGGCCGCGCTGGTCGCGGTCCCGTACGCCGAGCTGGCCTTCGGTGGCTGGTACCTGCGCGGTGGGCTGGGCACGCTCGCCGACGCGCTGCTCACCCGCTGCCTGGACCTCGGCGTGGTCGTGCAGACCGACGCCACGGTCACCCGGATCGACGCCACCGGTGGCCGGGTGCACGGGGTACGCCTCGCCGGTGTCACCGCGCCGGTGCCCGCCGACGTGGTGGTGGCCAACGTGGACGCTCTCACCGTCTACCGTGACCTGCTGCCGCACCCGCGTCGGCTGGCCGGGCTGACCGACCGCAGCCTCGCCGGCTTCGTGCTGCTGCTCGGCGTCTCCGGCAGCACCGGGCTGGCCCACCACAATGTCTTCTTCCCGCGCGACTACGACGCGGAGTTCGACGCGATCTTCGGCGACCCCGGGCGCGGCGTACGGGCCCGGCCGGCGGCCGACCCGACGGTGTTCGTCACAGTGGCCGACGACCCGATGGTCCGCCCGGCCGGGCATGAGGCGTGGTTCGTGCTGGTCAACGCCCCTCGGCAGGGCACCGCGGCGGGCGCTGTCGACTGGCGACGGCCGGGGCTGGCCGACGCGTACGCCGATCGGGTCCTGGACGTGCTGGCGCGGCGCGGCATGGACGTGCGCGACCGGCTGCTGTTCCGCGAGGTCCGCACCCCGGCCGACCTGGACGCGGCGACCGGAGCGCCGGGTGGCTCGATCTACGGCACCGCCGGCGGGCTGCTCCGCCCCGCCAACCGGGGCCCGGCCAACGGGTTGTGGCTGGTGGGCGGCTCCACCCACCCGGGCGGCGGGTTGCCGATGGTGACCCTTTCCGCGCAGATCGTCGCCGACGAGATCGGCCCCGCCTGGTAGGCGCGGGGCCGTACGCTCCGGGGCTCAGCCGGCGTCGAGCAGCGCGCGGCGGATGGTGGAGAGCAGCTGCCCGAGGCCGAACCCGGCCAACAGCACCCACACCGCGGTCGCCATGGTGATGGTGCCGGCGGCCAGCTCCGGCTCGATCAGCCCGGCCAGCCCCGCGACCAGCAGCCCGGCCAGCGCCACCGAGACCCGGGTGGGACGTTCGCCCACGGTGACCGCGCCGATGTCGCGCATGCCGGCGGCGACCGCCCGGGCTCGGACGTACTCGTGCAGCCAGGACAGCGCGCCACCCGCGACGACCAGCGCGCCCGGCGCGCCGAGCAGCCAGAACGCCAGCAACCACGCCACCTCACCGAGCCGGTCGGCAACCGAGTCGTAGACGTAGCCGAGTCGGGTGGTGCGGCTGGTGGCGACCGCCACCGCACCGTCCACGCTGTCCGCCACGGCGGCGAACAGCACGAACAACGCGCCCAGGAAGGGCCCGTTGCCCGGGCGGGTCACCAGCAACGGTACGCAGAAGCAGAGCAGCACCCCGGCCACTGTGACCGCGGTGGGGCTGACCCGCAGCCGGCCCAGCACATAGCCGACGTGGTACGCGAATCGCAGCCAGGCGCGGACCACCGGGGCCGCGACCCGAGGGTCGAACCCGCCGTGCAACCGCGCCCACGCGGTGGCGTACTGATCCCAGTTCAGCTGTGTGCCCACCACGGATCAACCGTCGTGCCGGGCATCAGGTGTCGCAGAAGCAACGTTCACACCCGCGCGCCGGCCTTCAGGTTCTGCCAGACCTCGCGCGTGGCCGTGGACCGGTTGAGGGTGATGAAGTGGATCCCGGGCACACCCTCGTCCAGCAGTCGGCGGCACATCTCGCTGGCCTGCTCGACGCCGAGCCGGCGGACGGCCTCCGGGTCGTCGGCGACACGCTCGAAGCGGGCCGCCAGCGCCGGCGGGAAGGGCGCGCCGGACAGCTGCACGGACCGCTCGATGGTGCCGATCTGGGTCACCGGCATCACCCCGGCCAGGATCGGGGTGTCGCAGCCGGCGGCGGCCACCCGGTCGCGCAGCCGCAGGTAGTCGTCGGCGTCGAAGAACATCTGCGTGATCGCGAATTCCGCGCCGGCACGGCACTTGCGGACGAACTGCGCGGTGTCGCTGGCCACGTCGGGCGAGCGGGGATGCTTGTACGGGAAGGCGGCCACGCCGACGCTGAAGTCGCCGGCATCGCGCACCAGGCGGACCAGGTCCTCGGCGTAGTCCACGCCCTCCGGGTGGCGGATCCACTCACCACCCGGGTTGCCCGGAGGGTCCCCGCGGACCGCCAGCACGTTGCGCACTCCCACCCCGGCGAGCCGGCCGATCACGTGCCGCAGCTCGGCGACGGAGTGGTCGACAGCGGTCAGGTGGGCCATCGGCAGCAAAGTGGTGTCGGTGGCGATCCGTTCGGTCACCGCCACCGTGGTGTCCCGGGTCGACCCGCCCGCGCCGTACGTGATCGACACGAACGACGGGCGCAGTGACTCCAGCTCGCGGATGGCCTGCCAGAGCAGCCGCTCCCCGGCGTCGGTCTTGGGCGGGAAGAACTCGAACGAGAAGGTCGGCTGGCGCTCACGGATGAGCTCCCCGATCGCCGGTTGCGGATTGGGGAGGACCGAAGGAAGACCGAGCGCCACGACCCGACTCTAGCTGGCGACGCCACCGCGACCCAGGCGCTTCCCACCCGGTGACCCGTGCCGCCCCGCCCGTCCCGGCGCGGTGGACGCACGGGTGTCGTACCCCCGGGGTAGGAATGGGTGGCGTGGGAGGGGCGGCGGGGGCGGCTCCGGGGTTCCGCGCGGGGGTCAGCAACCGAGCGGTGACGCCGGTCCCGGCCGGTCGGCCGGGCGGGTCGTCACCACACCGACGCCCGCCAGGAGGACCCGTGACCCCACCCGTAGCGCCGCGCCCCGCGCAGCTCGGGCCACTGCTGGCCCGCTGCCGGCTGGCCCGCGGCTGGAGCCAGCAGCACGCCGCCGCCGAGTTGTGTGCCGCTTCCAGAGTGCCGACTCTGAGCCGGCATGAGGTCTCCCGCTGGGAACGACAGCGCCGCGTGCCCGGCGGTTTCTGGCTCGGCTGGCTCGCTGTCGTCCTGGACGTGCCGCTGGTGACGCTCGCCGAGGCCGCCGCAGCCACCCGTCGGGCCGGCTCGACAGGAGCCGCCGGTCCGGGCCGCACCGCACGGGCCGGCGCGCCACCGGCGGGGCGCACCGGTCCGGGCCGCACCGGCGGGACTACGCGTGGCGGGAGAGCGCGGGTCAGGACGACCCGCTAGCGTCGGGGAGTGACCCAAGCTGCTCCCGTGTCTCCCGTCGACCGCGCCGGCCTGCGCCAACGCGTCGACAAGGCCCTCACCGAATTCCTCGCCGGTCAACGGGGCCGGCTCGCCGCCGTGGATGACGCCCTCGCCCCGGTGGCCGAGGCGATCGAGGCTTTCGTGCTCGGCGGCGGCAAGCGGCTGCGTCCGGCATTCGCCTACTGGGGGTTCCGGGGCGCTGGCGGGGTGGACGGCGACCAGGTGGTCACCGCCCTGGCCGCGCTGGAGTTCGTCCAGGCCAGCGCCCTGATCCACGACGACCTGATGGACCGCTCCGACACTCGCCGCGGCGAGCCCGCGGTGCACCGGCGGTTCGCCGCGCGGCACCGGGAGTCCGGCTGGGGCGGCGACCCGGACGGCTTCGGCGACGCCGCGGCCCTCCTGCTCGGCGATCTCTGCCTGGTCTGGTCCGACGAGCTGCTGCACTCCTCGGGCCTGGATCTCCAGGCGTTGGCCCGGGCTCGGCCGGTCTTCGACGAGATGCGCACCGAGGTCACCGTCGGGCAGTACCTCGACGTGTTGACGCAGGCCACCGGGGACACCTCGGTGGAACGCGCCAGCAAGGTCGCCCGCTACAAGTCCGCGAAATACACGGTCGAGCGTCCGCTGCTGCTCGGTGCCGCGCTGGCCGACGCGACGGCCGACGTGCGGACGGCCTACTCGGCGTACGGGCTGCCGCTGGGCGAGGCGTTCCAGCTCCGCGACGACGTGCTGGGGGTCTTCGGTGACCCGGCGCTGACCGGTAAGCCGGCCGGGGACGACCTGCGGGAGGGCAAGCGCACCTTCCTCGTGGCGGCGGCCGGGGAGGCAACCGACGACGCGGGCCGCGAGCTGCTGTTCAGCCGGCTCGGCGACCCGGAGCTGGACGAGCAGGGGGTGGCCCGGCTCCACGAGCTGATCACGGCGAGCGGGGCGCTCGCCCGCACCGAGCAGCGGATCGTCACGCTCACCGACGCCGCGCTGGCCGCCCTGACCGCCGTGGACCTCGACACCGAGGCCCGCCAAGCCCTGGTGGACCTGGCCATAGCCGCAACCCGCCGAGCCGACTAACCCACCCCGGCCCCTCTCTGCCCCTCTCCCCGGCCTCCGCTCCCCCGGTCGATCATGAAGTTAGCGGCGTCCGCGACGGCGTGTCGCGCCGCTAACTTCA